>NZ_FNGO01000016.1 GCF_900103135.1 Halarsenatibacter silvermanii
ATATCTGCGTTCAAAAGTTATCTTTCCAAAAACAGTAACAATAGTTCTCTCTCTTATCCCTTTAACCTCAAGCCTTTCCCTGTCCCTTGTCTCCATTAAACGCTCATCAAACTCTTCAAGAACTTCCGCTAAAAGTTCTATGAATTTCCTGCGCAGTATCTTCAATAACTCTTCCTCCACACCCTTGAAAGTATCCTGACCATGTAGTACACTTAAAATGAGTTCAATCATTGGGTCTCACACTCCTTCTTTTTAGAGGTTGGTGTGTGAGACCCATTCTATATTTCTATACCATTTTCCTGCTTCTACCCACAAAAATAAAACTCAGAGGACCGGATTTTTCCTTTTTTTGCAGCCTTTCAAGATAACTGTAAAGTTCTTCCTCGACCTCCTCCCGGGAATCTATCCGGTTAACCCTGTCCTTGACCGGACTGCAGTAGGGCAGCCCTTTCAGGTACCAGGATATGTGCTTACGCATAATCCGCACTCCCCGCCCCGGACCATAATAATCCACTGCCCTGCGCAGGTGGTTGCAGGCCTGTTCGATTATCTCCTCATAATCAGGCTCAGAAACCGGCCTGCCTTTTTCGATAAGCCGGCGCCCCTGGCTTATGAGCCAGGGATTCCCTCTGATGCCTCTGGCCAGCATTACCGCCTGACATCCTGTCATCTCCAGCATTCGCCCGGCATCCTGAGCTGAAAAAATATCGCCGTTGCCGATCACAGGAACCTCCACCCTGTTTACCAGCTCTGCGATAACTTCCCAGTCAGCCTCTCCCTGATAAAACTGCTCGCGGGTGCGTCCGTGCAAAGCCAGAGCTTCGACACCAGCATCGACCAGTTTTTCAGCCAGGTCAAGACTGCTGCTGTCGTCTATATCCCAGCCCTTCCTCAATTTGGCCGTCACCGGCAGGTCGACACTTTTTTTCACCGCTTTTACAATATCACAGGCAAGCTCCGGAGTTTTGAGCAGAGCTGCTCCTGCTCCTCCCCCCGTAACCTTGGGAGCCGGACAGCCCATATTGATGTCTATCAGATCAGAAGTATATTCCTGTTCTACCCGCTCAGCCGCCCGGGCCATAATTTCAGGATCCGCTCCAAATATCTGAACGCCGGTATAACCATCCTGCGGCCTGATGTCGAGCAGAGATTCCGTCCGGCTGTTACACTGGACCAGTCCATGGCTGCTGACCATCTCGGTAAAGACCAGCTCAGCACCGTACTCCCTTAAAATCTGGCGAAAAGGCAGATCGGTCACACCGGCCATGGGAGCCGGAATTAAAGCGGTGGAAAGCTCAAGATCTCCCAGTGTGATCATTATTTTTCACCCGAGTTATAGAAATTCATTATATCCCCGGTATCCAGGTGCATAAGGTTGCCTTCCCGATCGATTATCAGCTCTCCCCTTTCGGATATCTCCTGCACTGTGCCGGAAAAAAGCCCCTGCTCGGTTCTTATCTTGATTTTGCAGCCTCCAAGGCCCAGAGCTTCGACCCAGGTTTTGTGCAGATCTTCCCTCGCTTCCTGACGGGTTACCTCTTCCAGATTGGTTCTGAACTCTGCAATTATTCTGCTCATCAGAGCTTCTACAGGCGGAGCCATTCCCTCTTCCCGTACGAGGGAGGTTGCCCGGTCAGCTATTTCCCGCGGAAACTCTTCTATATGGGTGTTTATACCCGAGCCGATAATCACAAGGTTATCACTATCACCACAGTCCAGAAGTTCGCTCAGTATGCCGGCCAGCTTTGAATCTGAAAGCAGAATATCGTTAGGCCACTTTATATCGGCATCAAAACCGAAGTGCTGCAGAGCATGTTGAATAGACAGCGAGGCCAGAACAGTATAGATATACAGCTCCTCGGGAGCAACTTCGGGCTTGAGCAGCAGAGAAAAATAGAGTCCACCTCCAGCCGGCGAGTACCAGCTTCGCTGTCGGCGGCCCCGGCCTGCGGTTTGTTCTCCGGCCAGCAGCAGGAGAGGAGGGGTATAATCCCCTGACTTAGCCTTCTTTTTTATCAGCGAATTGGTCGATTCCACCTCGGAATTGTATTTTACCTGCAGCTCCGGCCAGATTGTTTTAATGTCATCATGCAAATTCTCCAGAATCTGATCATTAAAGAGAGATTTTTTCATACTGCACTCACCTTTTTAAAGTAATTTTCCAAATCTTCTTTTTGTTGAACCAATCATAGGATCCATTTTGACTTGCTCAGACTATTATAATATAATCTTAACTGTAAAGCAACCATAAAATAAAGAAGGAGGAATTCCATTATGATAAAAAGGCTAAATAAAATATCTTTGTTTTTTATTTTTGCGGCAATCCCGCTGATGATATTCATCGCCTTTCCCGCTGCCGGAGAAGAAAACCCGGCTCAAATAGAGCAAAACTTTGTGGCCGATATAGCCGACGAAGTGGAAGAAGGGGTGGTCATGATCGACACCGAACGCCAGATAGAAATTGCCGAAAGCCATCCTTTTGAAGAAGAAATCTTTCGCTTCTTCTTCCCGGATCGCTACGATGAGATGCCCGAACCCGATGATGAACCCCGAACACGGGAAGGGATCGGCAGCGGTTTTATAGCCACCGAGGAAGGTCACATCATTACCAATCAGCATGTAGTTGCCGATGCCGACGAGATAAAAGTTACCATCAAAGGTTACGAAGAACAAAAAGATGCCGAGGTTATCTGGTCTGATTACGGACTCGATCTGGCCATCCTCAAGGTTGAAACAGATGCCGAACTGGCTCCCATACCGCTGGGAGATTCAGAAGATATCAGGCAGGGGAACTGGGCTGTGGCCATCGGCAATCCCGTAGGTTTTGATTACACCGTAACCCTGGGGGTTGTCAGCGCATTAGAGCGACCGATCGAAATCCCCACTCCCGAAGGGCAGGTCCGGCGTTACCGCAATCTAATTCAGACCGATGCCGCCATAAATCCGGGAAACAGCGGCGGACCGCTCGTAAATATCGACGGTGAAGTGATAGGAATCAACACAGCAGTAGCTACCAGAGCTCAGGGAATAGGATTCGCCATTCCCATCAACGAAGTCAAATTCGCCCTGGAAGACATTCGCGAATACGGTGAGGTTCGCATCCCCTGGCTGGGTATATATTATCGGGAGGTCACACCTGAATTACAGGATCACTTCAATCTTGAAGACGATACTGGAATAATAGTGGTCGATGTCTTCGAGAACAGTCCCGCAGATGAAGCCGGCCTGCAGCCCTATGACGTGATCACCGAGCTGGATCGGGAAGAAATCGAGACAACCGAGCAGTTCGCCGACAAAATCAGAGAGCGTGAGGTCGGAGATGAAATACTGCTCCGGGTGATGCGCGAAGGCGAGCCTGACCTCATTCCGGTCGAATTAACCAATCAGCCGGAAGAGCTTTAAAATCAGCAGCATAAACTGATATAAAAACTATTAAGAAAATATGAAAAACAATAGATTAATCCCCGCCGCCGGCAAAGTTTGCTGCCAGCAGCGGGGATTTTTATTTTCCAGACTGGCTCTTTATTTTACGATGCCCGCCCGGCCAGCTGAATTTTTTAGCCGCTGGCAGGTCGGCAGTGTTCCGGAATTTTGATCAGATTATAACGAAGCAGCATTCTGCTCAGATAGGCGTAGAGTGGAATCATTCCGGCTTGAGATATTACCCGGGACGGCACGGTAGCTATATAAGGAATGCCGAACAAAGAATTCTGAAAATAGGGGACCATCAGGACGGCGGTTATCACCTGGGTGATCGCAATGGTGATAAGTATATTGCGAAAGCTCTTTCTACCGGCAAAGAAATAACAGATGAATATACCCGGCATAAAACCGGTGAGGAATGAAGTCAGAGTAAAATGCGGCATGTAAGGGCCCATGGGGTTAATAAAAAACCCGATCAGGTCCGAAACAGCCCCGACAATACCACCAACCAGCGGTCCAAAAGCGATTCCAGCGAAGACTATCGGCAGACCGCCCAGGCCAATTCTGATTCCCTCTGCCCCACCTAGAGCGATTCTTAAACTAAATATCCTGGTAAAGATTATGCTCAGCGCTATCAGAAGCGCAGCATATACCAGGCGGTGGGTGGAGATTTTCACTGCTCCATACACCCCCTTTCTCTCTGGTCCATGGCAGGTACCCTGGCACCAAAGAGAAAGGCTCTTTGGCGACAGCGGACGCAATAACTGCACCGCAGCCTTGAGGCTTTCGTCTTCAGGCAACGTCCCATCCCGAAGCACTAACACGCACAGTTATTTACTCTGCCACTTGACAAAATTGTAACATATTTCATCGAGCATTACAACAGATTCATAATCTTTCTAATCAATGGTCGCTTCCAGTTTCAGCAGTTTTTTTGTTCTCTTCCCCCGCTCTATAACTGCCTGGACTGCCGTCAGCCCCATCGAATCTCAAAATTATTTTAGGTTCTTCTTGTTATCAGTTGATAGATATCGTATAAGATCACTATAATATCATGATAGTAACGGCTGGAAGATCCTTATTTTAGTAATAACTCAAACTTCCCATTCCTCTAAATTTTCAGCCATGTCCCAGAATTTGTATTCAAAGCGGCTGCTGATGACAAATAGTTCTTTCAGTCGCTGACGGCGTCGGTCTGATAGATCTTCCGCATAATCTTCCATAAGCTCCCGGGCCCAATCGGTGAGCTGACGGAAATCATCAGAACTATACATCTCTATCCAGTCTCGATAGAGATTTTCCTCTGAGGTATCCCCCGTCTCAACCAGCCTTTCACCTATCTCCAAAAAGCCCCAGAGACAGGGTAGCAGCACGGCCAGAATTTCGGGAACCGAGCCTTCTGACGCCGTCCTGACCAAAAAATCCGTATAGGCCTGGCAGGAAGGAGATTTTTCCTCCCGCTCAAGATCCTCCAGCTCGATACCAAATTCCTTTGCATACTGGCGGTGCAGTTCCATCTCCGTATTCAGTATTCCATCCATCAGGCCGGCAAATTTCTGCATAACTTCCAGCTTCTGCGCCCGGGCTCCGCCGTAAGCAAAAACCCGCGAATAATCGATAAGGTACAGATAATCCTGCCTGAGCCAGTACTTAAATTTGGCTTCCTCCAGACTGCCGTCACCTATTCCCCGAATAAAAGGATGCTCATGCCAGGCCGACCAGATAGAGTCCGCATGTTCTCTTAAACTTTCAGTAAAGGACATCTCAACCCCTCCTTTAAAGTTTTAGCGATTCAGTTAAAAGCGGAAACAGGCCGATTCATTGGCTAAACTCCTCCAAAAGAGGTATATCGATTAAGTTCAGAGCTTTGATGAGCACATATCCAATAATAGCTCCGGGGATGGCGCTGGCCGCAAAAATACCCATAAAATAAATCGAAGTTTGAGCGCTGCCCATAGCCGGAGCTACCAGCATGCCGCTGACAGTGCCGCCGATCAGCGAAGTGCCCAGAGGCTCGGTCAGGGCGGCAATCTTTTTATCGGTCAGTCGATAAACATATCCCACAACTATACCGCCGAAAAGACCGCCCGGCAGAGCAAATATAGTGCCAAAACCCAGTGATAACCGCAAAAATCCGGTGATCATGGCTGCTGCAGCTGCCAGCCAGGGGCCCAGAAGGATGCCCATGATGGAGTTGAGAGTATGCTGCAGAGGCATAACCCGGGTTGGGCCAAGTGGAAATGATATCCCTCCCAGCACTGTACCCAGCGCCGCAAACAGACCTGCTGCCACGACCTTTTCTGTTGATATCATTATAATTCCTCCTCAAATTTTGGTATGCGGAAAGTCTGGATTTTAATTCACGCAAAAAAGGCATGATCCGCACAGAGGCAGACCATGCCTTTAGATATTCTATCATACCAGCTATGAGCTGCTTCCCTGCGCAGGTATTATCCCGTTCAGGTTTTAGGGATCGGGATTTCAACCCCTCTCAGCCTCCCCTTCCCGCGCCAGGCGGCAGGGAAAGCTCTCCCAGCTTCAACATTTATGAGCTTTTATTTATCTGGTTCAGCTATCAGTGCCCGGGAACAGAACCGGTATCCTGTCCGCTTTCCGTGCGGGGGATATCGGGAAGCTCTTCCTCTTCTGATTCCTTTTCTTCCCCGGCAGAATCAGATGGCGATGATTCCTCTTCTTTTTCCTGAGGTTCTTCTATTTCCTCTCCCTCCATCAGCTTTTGAATCTGCTCGGATTTGAGAGTTTCATGTTCTTTGAGGTTTTCGACGACACGCTGTACAGTTTCAGCATTTTCTTCCAGAAGATCCCTGGCTTTGCGGTGACACTGCTCCATAAAAGAGCTGATCTCATCATCGATTTCAGAGGCTACATCTTCGCTGTAATTACGCCCGGTTGAGAGATCTTTGCCGAGAAAGACCTGCCCATCCTGCTGTTCACCCAGCGTCAGCGGCCCGAGCTTATCGCTCATGCCGTACTGGGTTATCATGGCGCGGACAATTTTGGTCGCTCTTTTGAGGTCGTTTTGAGCTCCGGTGGAGATGTCATCCAGGAATATCTCCTCGGCCACCCGGCCACCCAGAAGTGAAGTAACTTTGTCGAGCAGTTCCGATTTGGTCATAAAGTTTTTATCGTCTTCGGGCAGAGGAATGGTAAAGCCTCCGGCTCCTCCCCGGGGAATGATCGAAACTTTATGAGTTCTGTCAGCATGCTCCAGCAGCTCTCCCAGAAGAGCATGACCGGTTTCGTGGTAGGCCACCAGATTTTTCTCTTCCTCTGAAATTACCCTGCTCTTTTTGGCCGGACCGGCAATAACACGATCGACAGCATCATCAAATTCAGTCATCGTTATGACATCCTTGCCGCGGCGGGCAGAAAGTATAGCAGCCTCGTTGGTCAGATTCTCCATATCAGCACCGGTAAAGCCCGGTGTTCTTTTAGCCAGAATCTCGGTGTCAACGTCGTCGGCTACAGGCTTGTTCTTAAGATGTATCTCCAGAATCAGTCTTCTACCCCTGATATCGGGTTTATCGACAACTACCTGCCTGTCAAAACGTCCAGGCCTTAAAAGAGCCGGATCGAGCACGTCCGGTCGGTTGGTAGCCCCCATCAGAATAATACCTTCGTTGGATTCAAAACCGTCCATCTCGTTAAGCAGCTGGTTGAGCGTCTGCTCTCTCTCATCATGACCGCCGCCTACGCCAGCTCCTCGCTGACGGCCGACCGAATCCAGCTCATCTACAAATATTATGCAGGGTGAATTCTCTTTGCCTTTTTCAAACAGATCTCTTACCCGCGAAGCTCCAACTCCAACAAACATCTCTACGAAGTCAGAACCACTTACAAAGAAGAAAGGCACTCCGGCTTCGCCGGCAACAGCCCGGGCCATCAAAGTTTTACCGGTACCCGGAGGTCCCACCAGCAGAATCCCTTTGGGAACTTCAGCACCCAGTCTGGAGAACTTGCGAGGATTTTTTAGAAATTCAACAACCTCCTGCAGCTCCTCCTTGACCTCTTCATAATTGGCCACATCATCAAAGGTTACATCCTTATCCTGTTCCTGCATCTGATTGGCTTTGCTCTTGCCGAAAGACATCATCTTGCCGCCACCGCCCTGCATGCGCTGCATGATAAATATCCAGGCGATGATCAATATGCCTATCGGCAGCATATAGCCTAAAATATTGAGCCACCAGGGCGCGGAAGGTTCGGGTTCGGTCGATATTTCTATATTTTGAGCCCTCAGGGCCTGCATGAGGTAAGACGTATCCTCCGGAGGCACATCTACTTCAAATTCCTGGCCCTCGAAGGTGCCCTCCACCCTCTCACTGCCGACCATGGTGACCTCATCGATATTACCGGCTTCTACCTGGCGCATTAGCTCAGAATAGGTGAATTCTTCGATCTCTTCTGGACCCTGCTGCATAAAAAACTGGGCTACCAGAATAGATATTGCTATTAAAAGCAGATAAAAGCCGATATTCTTGGCAAATTTGTTCAAATGCACTTACCTCCTCTCAGGCTTCTTCTATAAAATGATTTCACTTGCTTTCTCCTCTCCGAATTATACATTGCACAATTATACCACACCGAAACCCTTTTGTAAAAGTTCCCTAGTTGTATTCACCTTCCTCAAGCACTCCGATAAAGGGCAGGTTGCGATATTTTTCCTCATAATCCAGCCCATAACCGACCACGAATTTATCGGGTATCTCAAAGCCGTTAAAATCTACATCTATATGCTTATAATCGCGTCTTTCCGGTTTGTCCAGCAGAGTGGCCACTTTTATGCTGGCCGGCTTTCTGGTCTCGAGCATGTCAACGACGTTTCTCAGGGTTAGACCGGTATCTATAATATCCTCCACTATCAGGACGTGTTCGCCGCTGATAGCATCTTCAAGGTCTTTGATAATTCTGACCGTCCCGGTCGATTCGGTGCCCGAATAACTGGAAACTTCCATAAAGTCGAAGGTTACCGGCATATTTATGGATTGAGAAAGATCAGCCATAAACATAACTGCTCCTCTCAATATACAGACCAGTCTGAGCTCGGTCCCTGGTTCATAGGCATCAGTTATCTCACGCCCCATTTCTTCAATTCTGTTCTGAAGTTCATCCTGTTCGATAATAATTTCGGCCAGCTTATCCTCAGCAATCTTGGCAGACAAAATAATTCACTCCTCTCGATTTTTACAGAAATCGACCCGCAGTATTTTCTCAGTTGCAGGGGTAACTCTAAACCTGTGATCACATCTCATATTTACAATCCAGATTATCTTTCCGCTGTAATCCACCAGCAGGGGAATTTTATCGCGGCGATGGCGGGGAACCTTTTCGTCGATAAAAAAGTCCTTCAACTTTTTTCTGCCACTCATACCCAGCGGCTGAAACCGATCTCCCGGCCTGCGTGTCCTGATGGTCAGCGGCCAGCTGATAGCTTCTGCATCCAGAAAAGCAGTCTCCGAATTTTCAGCCTGATCCCGCCAGTTCTCCGGCAGATTCTGAATTTCCAATCTGAGATTATCTCCTCCGGGCAGCTCAATTTTACCCGGATCTTCCACCCGGATATGATAATCAACACTCTCATTTAATTTCTGCCAGACCTGATCCCGAAAAGATAATACTCCATACTCCTCTCTGACCAGCACTCCTTCCGGCAGATGATAGTCCCGGCTTTTAGATTCCCGGCCGGCCTTTTGCAGTATTTCCTCCATCAACTCTATATGATCACGGTAAAAACCCTCGGTTGAGCCCAGAAGTTTCTCGACGATGAGCCTCCATAACCTCCGGCGCAGCACCCTGTCCAGGTCTTTAAGGGGTTCATATTCCACCTCAATCCGATGTTCGCTCACAACTTCTGCATGCTGACGAAAACATCTTTTGGCCAGCCCGTTCAAAAATTCGTGTTCCTCGCTGATGAGCTCGGCCATCGAATTTAAAATCGGAACCAGTTCCGGGTTAAAATTGTTTTCCAGATAGGGGATTAATTTCTGGCGTATCTTGTTGCGGTCGTAATCGAGAGAAAAATTGCTCCTGTCGATCCTGGGTTCAAGAGATCTGCTGTCACAGTAATTTTCCAGCTGATTGCGCGTAAAATCAAGCAGCGGGCGAATGAAAGGGTATCCCCAATGATTTGAACACGGACTTATACCGCTGAGACCATTCATGCCGGCTCCTCTGACGAGATTAAAAATAATGGTTTCGGCCCTATCGTTGGCCTGATGACCTAAAGCAGCCCTGTCCATCTCCTCCCGGCGCAGATATTTATAGATCAAAGAAAGCCTCAGTTCTCGGGCTATTTCCTCAGTGCTGCCTCCCCTCCGTTTTTTGACCTCATTTACATCAACCTCTTCCAGCCAGCAATTTATATCCCTTTTATCACATTGCTGTCTGACAAATTCAGCCTCTTCAGAAGCATCTTCTCTCAAACAGTGATCGAGATGAAAAACCCCCAGCTTAAGATTCCAGTCTTCCCGGAGACGATCAAAAAGATCCAGCAGAGCCAGCGAATCCGGACCGCCTGATACGGCCAGAAGAACGCTGTCGCCCTCTGAGACCAGCTTCTCACGGCGGCAGTAATCCGCAAACTCCTCAAGAAGATCCATAGGGCATTCCTCCCGATTTATATGCCTCAAGATTAAGTTCTATAAGAGCGGAAATTCTCCTGCCCGCTGTCAACTTTTTGAGCATTTAAACCCGGCCTGAAAAAACCTGTTCCAGCAGACCGAACAAAATCCCCCTATCGCTTACCTTAAGACCGCTCAATTCGAGCTCATCCAGTACTCCTGTCAGAATAGCTGCACCTGCAACTATTATATCGGCTCTTTCCGGTTTTAAACCCGGAACTTTTTTTCTCTCAGCGATCGGCCTGGAGGCCAGCTCGAAAGTGATTTTTTCGAGCTCGGAGCTGTCAAGCTCATATTCCTCTACTTTTTCCGGTCTGTACTCGCCCATTTTTTGGGATATAGCCGCCAGGGTGGTGATAGTACCACCTGCTCCATAAAAGTCCAGAATATTTCGGCTGGAATTTTCAGACTTTTTGATCCGGGCGGCCGTTTCTTTTTTTATCTCAGCCAGGGCAGAACGATCGATGGCGGCGGCAGGATCAGATATTAAATTCTCGGTCATGCTCACCGCCCCCAGCTCAAAGCTAAAATATTCGAATTTATCCGGAGAGAGAGATGAAAATATTAGCTCTGTGCTGCCTCCACCGATATCTATGACAGCATCGACCTTACGGCCGCGATAGCTTTTAACACCGGCCAGAACCAGCCGGGCTTCATCTCTGCCCGAAACTATTCTGAGAGAGCCGCCCAGAATATCGGCAAACTCCCGCCTGAGTTTCTCTCCTCTTTCAGCCCTGCGCAGAGCGCTGGTTCCGGCAGCCATCACCCTTTCAACCTGAGCTTCGGATATTATTTCGGCAAAACGTCTCAAGACAGCCCGCGTTCTCCCGGCTGCCTCTGCCTTTATCCTACCCGTCCTGTCGACTCCTTCGGCCAGACGGGTAGTTTCCATCTCATACCTCTCTCTGACAATTTCATTCTCCTGTTTTTGACCGATCAAAAGACGACAGGAATTAGAACCAATATCTACGGCAGCAGCCCGCCGAAGTGTGCTGTTAGTTTTCAGTATCAATCACCCTCTCTGTAATCGCTGCAGTCACGACAGAGTGTGGGAAATTCCAGACTGGCAGCAGTTATTCTGCCCACAGGATTATTTCCTCCGGCCAGATAATGGGCCAGATGAGTATGCAGGCATTTCAATCCTTTTTCTGTACGGATACCCCCAACCCCGGAATTTTTAAGCACCTCAATTACATCCCGGGACAGCTCCGCAGCCTTTTTCCAGAGCTTTTCATCCATCAAACTGCGGCGCTTCTGTGCGTACTCTTCATGAGCCCGCTGAACAGCCCGGGCAAACTCCTCATCGCTTTTCTCCTTTTCTGTCAGTCGATCCAGAAGACCTTCATCTTCAAGTTTTTGAACCCGGGATTTGAGCCGGGGGCAGGTAAGCCAGTAAGTGGTGGGAAACACTTCCCTCTCAAAAAAGGGATGGACCTTCACCACCCGGGGAAAGCCCGAGCTGCAGCGATCACAGATGGCCAGAGCGTTTTTAGCACTGCGCCCCAGCTGCTGCTCCACCAGTCGACGCCCGGCAGCGGATATACTGGAGTTGCTTTTTTGGGCAGCATTCATCTCCTCTTCACTCACAGAAATGTTCCTCCTGTATTATGCTGATTTGACGGTCCAATCATGAAAAAAAACATCCCCTGTACGAGGATGCTGAAGAAAAATTCCCGCAATATCAGCAGTTGTTAGGGAAATTTATTCTCTTATCCTGTCTGCCTGCCGCTGATAATCACTTCCTCTGCCGGCCGGGGCCTGCCCGGCCGGAAAATGCACGACTCTTATTGAGAATCGGCCTGCCTATCTTTGATATCTTTCTGCCTGTCGCTGCTCTGTTCCAGAAACTCATCCATCTTCTCCTCGAATGATTTCTTGGGAGCATGATCCCGGCGATCGGAAGGATCATCGAGCCGTTTTATCGAGAGGCCGATTTTTCCATCGTCGTCGATATTGATGACTTTGACCTTGACTTCCTCGCCTTCCTTAACATAATTAGTAATATCCTTAACATATGAGTTCGCTATCTCCGAGATATGAATCAGACCAGTCTCGCCTCCGGGCAGGTCAACAAATGCACCAAAATCAGTAATTCCGGTAACTTCGCCTGTAACAGTGGCACCTTCTTCAATGGACATACTTAATAAACTCCTCCTCAGGGTATTAATATTGTTTTAATTATATACCAACTATTGAGCACTGTCAAACATCGATCGATCTTACTTTCAGTCAACCTCCTCATCGCTTTCCCTTTCCGGTTCGTAGGGTATTATCAATTCCTCACCGGGGTTTACCATTCCCAGCCTGCGCCGGGCCAGGGCCTCAATATAATCGGGGTCATCGAGCCGCTCCAGTTCCAGTTTTAGTTCTTCCTGTTCGGCCTCTGCCTGCTCAATCCTCCTTTCCATGCGCTCTACTTCGGTCCGGAGCCTGCGAATACGAAAAAAATTTGCCGCTATGTTGTAAAGAAAAAAGACCGCCATAATCATTATTAACAGAGGAAGTATTCTGCGAAATAAAAGTCTGCTGAAACCGCTTTCCCTCATTTTAATCCCTCCGGGCCAGCCACAGAGCCAAAAAGTTCATGAATTCGCAAGTCTCGCAATTATAAGTTTCTACACCGCCGGGATTATTCCTGCTTGCAGCGGACAAAACCTGAATCAGAAAACAGACCCGGCAGCAGTTGCAGTCGGAAATTTGGTCTGAACTGCTGCCGATTAAAGTATGTTTTGGGTCTGCCCGATATTTTTTGAAACTCGTATAGCCCGTTCAACCCGCCGGACCTAACAAAACCACAGAATATGATCAGGAGATCAGGAATAAAAAACTGATTCCTCTGTCTCCTTATCAAAGATGTGCATATTCTCCTGAGTCACTGCCATGGTCACCGTATCCCCTACATCAGCTTTACTATCGGCGTCGACTGTAGCTATAAATTCACGGCTGCCGGTGTTGATATAGAGATTTATCTCCGAACCCATCGGCTCTACAACTTCGACCTCGGCATCCAGCGTGTTCTCTGTGGCTACATCGACATCCTGAGTTATCTCAGCATCATTGAGATCTTCCGGCCTTATTCCAAATACAACATCCTTGTCCACGTAATCGCTGACTTGGGGATTAGCCTCCACCAGCTCTTCGGCCAGTTTTATCTCGAATTCATCATCAGCCTGGACATAAATATCACCATTCTTTTCAGCCAGACTGGCATCGGTGAAGTTCATGGCCGGGCTGCCTATAAATCCACCAACGAACATATTTACCGGTTTTCTGTAAAGCTCCATAGGAGGAGCAACCTGCTGAATTTTTCCGTCGCGCAGGACCACAATTCTATCGCCCATGGTCATAGCCTCAGTCTGATCATGCGTGACATAGATTACCGTCGTCTGAAGTCTATCGTGCAGCTTGGAAAGTTCAGCTCTCATCTGAACCCTCAGCTTGGCATCCAGATTAGATAGAGGCTCATCCATCAAAAATACTTTGGGTTCGCGGACTATCGCCCTGCCCAGAGCCACTCTCTGTCTCTGACCACCGGAGAGCTGTTTGGGTTTGCGATCGAGCAGATTGGGGATGCCGAGAATATCCGCCGCCTCATTAACCCTTCTATCGATCTCATCCTTGGGAAATTTGCGAAGTTTCAGGCCGAAGGCCATGTTATCATAAACGTTCATATGAGGATAAAGCGCATAATTCTGAAATACCATGGCGATATCCCTGTCCTTGGGCGGAACATCATTTACGACATCTTCACCGATCTCTATGATTCCCTCGGTAATATCCTCCAGCCCGGCTATCATCCTCAGGGTTGTTGATTTGCCGCAGCCAGAAGGACCGACAAGAACCAAAAACTCCTTATCCCGCACCTCCAGATCAGCATTTTCTACCGCCACGACTTCACCATCGTTAAAAGTTTTGGTCACATCTTCTAAAACTACTTCCGCCATGAATAAATACCCCCTGTTATAAATGATTCATCCAACGTTCAGCTGGCAAATAGGTGTGTAAAAAGAGAGCGAGAAGAACCTTATAAATAGGATCGTAATGTATAGCATGATATAAAAAATCTATCAGCTGTTTTTACAGGGTGGTTTCACCCCGTCTGAGCTCAGGATCATAAACCTTTATCTCCTCTTCGATATCCTCATCCCTGACCAGCTTTAAAAGAGTGTTAATAGCGTCAACAGCCAGCTCCTCCAGCGGCTCGTGAATCACCGAGAGTTCAGGCTTGATCATCTCCGTCATCATATTGCTGCCGGTACCGACCACCTGAAAATCTTCCGGTATCATATATCCTCCCATTTTGATTGCTTCAATCAGACCGGCAGCCGGCAGATTGGAAGTCAGATAAAAACCCTCAGGGAGAGGATAATGTTCTTCTACCAGCTCCAGAAAAGCACGATAGCCATCCTCATGGGAAAAAACTCCGGACACAACTTCCGGCTCCCCCATGCCTCTATCCCTGCATTCTTCTGTAAAACCCTGCCGGCGCTCATCTTCTACATAATCATTTTCATCCCCCATCAGAATTGCCGGAGGACCAGATTCCAGTTTTTGGGCGGAGGAAGGCAGAAGTTCCCTGGCCGCCAGCCTGCCTCCCTGACGATAATTGACAAGATGGCTGGGAAGTTTGAGCTCCTCCACGAGCAGATTGGCCAGCACAATCCTGTTATCCCTCTCCCAGGTCAGCTCGATTAATTTGCTGCCGGCTTTAACGCCCCCGACCAGCAGGGCACCGTCCAATTGATCGTATTCGATGAGATTCAGATAATTTCGGCACTTTTTCGGATCTCTTCTGGTATTGCATATCACCAGCTGATAACCGGTATCCTCCAGCACGGATTCAACGGACTCGATTATATGATAATGGGAAGGGTCATCGAGGTCGGGGAGTATAAGTCCCAAAATTCTGGTTTTCTGCCCTGCCAGCCCCTGCGCCATACGATTGGGGCGGTAATTATGCTCTTTTGCCAGTCGCAGAATCTCCTGACGAGTTTTTTCGCTCACACCGGGACGGTCGTTAAGAGCCCGGGAAACCGTCGATTCAGCGACTTCCGCCATTTCAGCTAAATCTTTAAGCGTTACTGACATTTTCCTCCCACCCCGGATTACGCAAGCGCTTGCAAAAGGCCCAAGAAAAAATAGAGCCTGTAAAAACCACAGCCTCTATTTTAGGCTCTACATAATTCTGATCGGTGCTCTGCTGCTCTATATAAATCCTTCTTCATCATCGAACATTTTCCTGCTTGAAATCGCAAAAAATTTGCCGATGATGAAAAATCTTAAAGATTTTCGTCGCGTTCAATTATCTCATCGAGGTCTACATCTTCAACGCTGTCAAAACGAATATGAGCATGGTCGAGCCTATCTTCAGGCCCGACTCCCACTGCCATCATACCAGCTTTTAAGGCTCCATCTATGCCCGACTCAGCATCCTCGACTACCAGGCATTTTTCCGCGGACAGCCCCAGCTTATCAGCAGTATGTAAAAAGAGATCAGGTGCGGGTTTGGGATTCTTCACGCTGTAACCGTCGGATATAGCCTCAAATTCAGAGGTGATACCCAGATTTTCCAGCACGATACGGGCGTTTTTGCTGGCGGAAGCGATAGCCAGCTGCATTCCCCGTTCCCGGCATTCCTCCATCAATTCTCTCGCCCCGGGAAGCATATCATCCTCATCCATTTCTGCTATTCTCTCCTGATAATAACTGTTCTTTTTGCTCATGAGCCTTTCCATCTCATCCTCCGAAAACTCGTCAATTCTTTCTCCCAAAATCAGCTCCAGCGAGTGCCGGCGCGAGAGCCCCCGCAGTTTTTCATTATCCTCGCGTTCAAACTCAATACCTTCCTCTTCAGCCATACGCTTCCAGCTGAGAAAATGAAACTCAGCAGTGTCAGTTATAACTCCATCCAGATCGAGTATCGCTCCTTCCATCTCAGCCATTTTCATTATTCCTCCTCTCATTCAGGTCGATACTAAAATAAGTCCGCTTTTCCTCTTCCCGGACAGGACGCCAGATTTCCAGACGACTGACCCTCGATATTATGCGATTCCATTTCTCATCAAGTCTGCGGCAGAGTCTTTCAAACTCCTCCTCTATCAGGGGTTTATCGACAAACTGATTATTTATCAGAGTTATGTGATACTGCCAATCATGATAATCCGTAAGGGTGGAGATACCGGCATTTTTGAGGCGGCGATGCAGATCACGGGAAAATTCGAGAAGCGATTCGGTGGGTTTTACCTTCAGAACCAAAAAACGATTATCGTATTGCTCAAGGCAGGTAAACTCTTCCAGCAGCAAATTGATATCGGTGGTAGTGGCCTGCAGCGATTTTACCGCAATTTCAGCAGCCTCCAGCCTGTCCTCGCGATGAATTCTATCGATAGTCACATGGAGCGGAGGTTCTTCTCCTTTTTTATATAGGTGATAACCCTCATTTAAGGCCTGCCGGAGCTTTTCGGTGCTTTCGGCCACCAGTCTTCCGGGTCTTAAAACCACGAAAAGTTCTTCATCAAATGATGCAGGTCCAATCATCCGCTTTCCTCCCTGGATTCATTCTTCCGGGGGGCCCCGGTCAAAAGATTCCCAACAATAGAGAGCATCTCCTCTTCCTGCCGGGCGGTTTTCACATTTTGCCGGGCGGTGAGCTCATTCCATATCTCAGCTGCCTGCCCTCCGGTGTAATCGCGCTCCTCTATATCTCTTCTATTAAGCATAATTATATCCTTATCGGGAAATTCCTTCAACTGCAGCAGATTATCAACATTTCCATGGCCGAAGGGAAGATCACCCACAAGCACAAGTTCAGCCTTTTCAACCCATCCGGCATTTTCCTCCAGGGCCTCTTCATCAAGATAGGCAAAGGGAGGAATATCGACCGTGTAAAACCCAAACCGGCGGGCGGTATTCCAGTCGCTGTCCCCCTGGTTTATCACCCCGCAGCTCACCTGGAATCCAGCAAAGTAAAGTCTCTGGAGCAGATTGCCGGCGTTGCCTCCTCCACAGATCACATGTACCCTATCGCCGGCTGCAGAAAGACTTTGATATTCCCTGTGTTCTCGCGGCAGAACCGTGACATAGGGCCGACCGGTTATATGATTTTTTTCGACTACAACGCCGGTTTCATAAACGCTGGAGATATTATCCTCGGTGAGAACTTTATCGGGGGAGCCCTGCGAGTGGATTTCGCCTTCATCCAGCAAAACCAGACGGCGGCAGTACTGGGCAGCCAGATTCAAATCATGCGAGACGACCAGAATCGTCAGATCGCTTTCGCGGTTGAGATAGGCAAGCAGATCAAAAATTTCGCTTTTGTAATTTATATCGAGATTGGACGCAGGTTCATCGAGCAGCAAAATCTCAGGGACCTGCGCGAGAGCCCGCGCTATTATAACCCGCTGTCTCTCCCCACCGCTCAACTCATCTATGGTTTTATCCCGAAATTTGCGAACATCGGTAAGAGCCATAGCCCGTTCAACTTCATCTCTATCCTCTTCGCTCACACTGCCCCAGCGATTTTGATAGGGATTTCTTCCCATCATAACCAGATCATAGACGTTAAATTGAAAATTTATCCGCATCTCCTGCGGAACCACCGCCAGCCGACGGGCCAGCTGAGAGGCAGATAGCCGATTTAAGCTGCGGCCGTCGAGATAGATCGATCCTCCATCCGGCTCATAAAGCCGGCTCAAATTTTTGAGCAGGGTCGATTTGCCCGAACCATTGGGGCCGATAATCCCGGTAAATTCTCTGCGTTCCAGCTCCAGACTGAGATCGGTAAATATTTTCTTTTCCTCGCGGTAGGAAAAACTCAACATCTCAACTTCCAGCACTAATTATCACCATCTTCCCTGACGGCGCCGCCGCAGCAGATATATAAAATAGGGGCCGCCGGCCAGCGCCGTGATTATTCCCACCGGTATCTCCATCGGCGGCATCAGACTGCGAGCCAGCATATCAGAAATCACCAGAAAAAGCCCTCCTCCAGCAGCAGCCAGCAGCAGCAGACGGCGATGATCTGGCCCCGTCAGCATCCGGGATATATGAGGAATGACCAGACCTATAAAGCCGATGCCGCCGCTGACCGAAACCACCGCAGCTGTTACCAGCGTAGCTCCAGCTATCAATATTTTTTTGACCCGCTCGACGTCTACACCCATATGATGGGCATTCTCCTCGCCGAGCAGTATCAGATTCAAATCATTGATATAAAGTACAAGCGGCACCAATCCCAGCAGATAATACGGAAATATCATACTGATATCCGACCAGCTGCTGCCGGCCAGGCTGCCCATCAACCAGAAAACCACCTGCTGTATATCCTGAGTTCCCATCACCATAACCAGCGAGCGGAGGGCATCTAGTATGAAAGCTACTGCAACTCCGGCCAGCAGAAAAGTCATCACCGGCACCCGACCATTTTCAACCGCAAGACCATAAACAACACCTACTGTGAGCAGAGCTCCCAGAAAAGCAAAAAAAGGTATGGTGCTGAAATAAAGAAAGGTAAAACTCAAATTAAAGACGATGGCAAAGGTAACTGCCGTTCCAGCCCCGGCAGAAATACCCACTATATAAGGATCGACCATGGGATTGCGGATTACCCCCTGAAAAATCACCCCGGCAGTGCCCAAACCCGCTCCGACGAGAAAACTGAGAATAATGCGGGGCAGCCTGATATTTCTCACTATAACGATATATCTCTCAGAAACATTTTCAGGCGATATCAGAGCTTTAATAACCTTTCTGAAAGGTATACTGGTGCTGCCAACAGCCAGCGCCAGCAAAAATACAGCCAGCCCCACTACGAAAGCAGCTGCCATGATCAGCAAAAATCTGCTTTTATAAGTCATCTCTTCAAGCATAAATCATATATCTCCTTTAACCGGTGCTATAAGCAGAAATAATCGACACTGGTTTCATTAATTCCTGCTGTTCCTGTACATAATTCAATACGAAAAAAACATTACCTGCTTTGACATCCTCCCCGCCGATTCACTTCGTTCATCGACAAGGATTCCTGGAAGGAACCTGCGAGGCGGCCAAATGATTAGAGGTCAGTCCATTTCTGGCAGCCCACTATGACTCTGGCTTTAGGCTGTGCCATAAGCCCTCCTGAGATACGGATATACCGACTCAGGCACTTAGACTATTACCATCCAGGCAGATTGTGAAAAACGGCTTAAAAACTACAGGCAACAAAAATACCGAAGCCCTAAAATCTTCAGCTTCGGAAAAGATGTATTACATTATTCAAATCTGAAAAGATTAAAGCATTAAACACGATCCTTTTCTGCCAGGGGGGGCTCATTTGAAATCCCGGCCTCCAGCTCCTGCAGGGGTTTTGCTCGTTTTGTCTCCCTGACCATCTGTTTCTTATATTTCTTTTTAGACCTGTACATGGCTTTATCAGCCCGCATCAAAAGATCCTCGTAAGTATCCTCCTGCTGCAGGCCGGCCAGACCCAGACTGACCGAAAGGCAGCAGCCCTCAACTTCTTTAATTTTAATATTTTCGACCCCGGTTCTGATCCTTTTCGCAACCTGCCGGGATTGATCTGCATCGGCATTAAAAAGGGCCAGGGCAAATTCATCGCCTCCCAGTCTGGCGCTGGCGTCTTCCGCGCGGACGACTTCTCTCAACACCCTTCCCACCTGCCGAAGCAGTATGACGCCGACCTGATGGCCGCAGGAATCATTTATCTGCTTGAAATCATCCAGGTCTAAATAAATTAAGTGTAATTCCTGCTCATGTCGGCGAGCAGCCGAAATATATTTATTCAAAGTATCGATAAAAGCTCTTCTATTGGCCAGCCCTGTCAGTTCATCAGTCTGGGCCAGCTTCTCCATTTTTATGTACATCTTTTTTAGCTTCTGATTTTCTTCTCTGAATTTCAAAATAAAAAAGGCTATAATAGCATAAATAGGCACAGCCAGAGCCTGAATCGACAGTCTGTGACCGATATTGGCCATCAGCGGCTGTCCGTAATGATAATTTAGAGCCAGGGGAGTTAAAAGTCCTGAAGTAATCACGTAGGTGAGGGCTATTGTCAAAAATACAGATTTAAAAGTGAATCGTTTAAAAACACGGTTGTATAAATAACCGGCAAGTAATCCTCTCAGGACTACCGCGAAAGCAAAAAAGAATAGAAATTGTTCGAGTCCATACCAGATAGCCACGGATGTAAAATCTATAAAAAAAGCTATCAGCACTCCCGGTAAAGGTCCCATGATCATCCCGGCCATCATAGTAACCAGAGGAGTAAGCCCCAGCCTGAGTGATTCTTCTCCTCCCGGCAGCATAAAACTCACAACATTGCCGGGATTGGCCAGAAATACTCCCAGAAAGATCAAAAACAAAATAGGACTGACCATCTCAGCAGCACGCAAAATTTGTCCGAGCTTTTTGCTCCCCCACCCACGACAGGTGCTTAAAAAATTCAATTTCTGCACTCCCCGCTCCCGGGCTGCCCGTATCAGCAGCGAAATAGCAATATTCTTAATATAATTAAGCTTTTACATATTTGATTATACCTCATAAAGAAAGTGATAACAACCAAAAATGGGCGGAAAAGCTGCTTTAATCCCGTTAAACTAAAAAAATCCCCGGCACCCGCCGGTTTACTGGCAGAGATATTCCAGGATTTGTTACAAAAAGACAGCTCTGATATTTAAAAATTATTCCTGAAATAAAAAATGGAGCGGGAAACGGGATTTGAACCCGCGACCTCCAGTATGGCAAACTGGCGCTCTACCAGCTGAGCTACTCCCGCAGGATAAAAAGTGGTGGAGGGGGAAGGATTTGAACCTTCGAAGGCAGCGCCGACGGATTTACAGTCCGTTGCGTTTGACCAGACTTCGCTACCCCTCCCAAATAAAAATAATGGTGGAGATGACGGGATTCGAACCCGTGACCTCTACACTGCCAGTGTAGCGCTCTCCCAGCTGAGCTACATCCCCACTGTAAGATGGAGCCGATGACCGGATTCGAACCGGTGACCTCTTCCTTACCATGGAAGCGCTCATACCAACTGAGCTACATCGGCATAGTAAAGTGGCGGGGACGACGGGATTTGAACCCGCGATCTCCGGCGTGACAGGCCGGCGCGTTGAGCCACTTCGCTACGTCCCCGCGATAAATGGTGGGCGAAGCAGGACTTGAACCTGCGACTCCCTGCTTGTAAGGCAGGTGCTCTCCCAACTGAGCTATTCGCCCAAAATGGCACCCTCAAGGGGATTCGAACCCCTGCCGCCAGGATGAAAACCTGGTATCCTAGACCGCTAGACGATGAGGGCGCATTTATAAAGATATAAAATTTAAGCCTTATTTTCATGGCGGAGAGGGAGGGATTCGAACCCTCGCCAGGGCAAGGTGTGCCCTGCTACAGGTTTAGCAAACCCGCCCCTTAAGCCACTTGGGTACCTCTCCATGGTGGGTCCAAGAGGATTCGAACCTCTGACACCGTGGGTATGAACCACGTGCTCTAGCCGCTGAGCTATGGACCCACAAAAGAAATGGAGCGGGAAACGGGATTCGAACCCGCGGCCCTCAGCTTGGAAGGCTGATGCTCTAGCCAGCTGAGCTATTCCCGCCTGTAGAAAAAATGAGTAAAAATGGTTGCGGGGGTCGGATTCGAACCGACGACCTTCAGGTTATGAGCCTGATGAGCTACCAGACTGCTCCACCCCGCGTCGAAAAATGGTGAGCCATGGAGGATTTGAACCTCCGACAACCTGATTAAAAGTCAGGTGCTCTGCCAGGCTGAGCTAATGGCCCACTTAATTCTTGTTAATGGCTGGGGCGGCAGGATTCGAACCTGCGCGTCCTGGGACCAAAACCCAGTGCCTTACCGCTTGGCTACACCCCAAAAATCTATAAAGGAAATAAGTTCCGGCAGCGACCTACTCTCCCACAGAGTCTCCCCTGCAGTACCATAGGCGCTGGAGGACTTAACTTCTGTGTTCGGAATGGGAACAGGTGTTGCCCCTCCGCTATTGCCACCGGAAATTTATATGCTGTATCTTATTGTCTGCTTCTTATCCTGTCTCACTTCGGCAATAAACATTATAGCAGACAGTTCATAAATTGTAAAGACTTTATTCAATCTTTTTTTATTCTTTTTCAGCGAGATCTCAGCCGGCCGATTTTGCCTCTCCCGCCTCATCTCACCTCATATAGTGTAACAAATATGAGAGGTTCTGTAAAGAGAAAAATGAAATTTTCTCATTTCCGGGCGAAAACTTCTGACCGCCGCTGCTTAGAACCAGTCCTGCGTTCTTTCTCTCATCAATCCGATATTAATTATAGCAGAAGTACAAACCATTGTAAAGGGCTGCATGCTCTAAAAAACAAAGAATTAATTGTTTAAAAATTTACCTTATTCTAGAGAAATAGGTTCCGAAACCAGCGCAGTATTCTCATCAAAATCCCGGCTTTCTCGATGCGGTTTTCAGCCTCCAGTTCAGCTTCATAGACTGGCTCTCCTTCTACCAGACTGTAAATTGTACCGATGCTCTCCCCGGCTTCCACAGGAAACTCCACATTTTTATCAAGCTCGAGTTCGTAATCGATCTCAGTTGTGTCTCCTTTCTCGACCAGAGCATACAGATTGGAGCCCGGCGTTCCTTTTACATTTTCTGGAGCCGAATTCTTTAATGAAAGATCCTTCAACACCTCTTCTGCAGCCAGAACCTTTTCCAGACGGTAATTTTCAAAACCATAATCGAGCAGAGCAGCAGTTGACTCGGAGCGATTGCTTTCATTTTCAGCCCCCAGAACCACCGATATCAGGCGCATATTATCCCGGCTGGCCGTTGCCACCAGATTAAACCCGGCATCCCGGGTATAACCGGTTTTTAGACCGTCAAGACCCGAATAAGAATTTATCATCCTGTTGGTATTTACGATCATTGCCTCGCGGTCTGCCAGCTCCAGGGTTTTTGTCCAGATCTGACTCCAATCCATAACTTTTGGATATTTGACCAGCTCACGAGCCAGCCTGGCCATATCTTCAGCAGTGGTATACTGATTTTCATGAGGCAGTCCGTTGACAGTTTTAAAATGGGTATTATCCAGTCCCAGCTCTTCGGCCCGCTCGTTCATTTTCTCTATAAAAACAGAGCAATCTCCGGCTTTTGCTTCAGCCAGAACCACGCTGGCGTCATTGGCCGAAGCTACCATGATGGCTTTTAATAATTCTTCAACCGAGAGAATATCACCTTCTTCGATGAAAATTTGCGATCCACCCATACTGGAGGCATAACTGCTGGCGGTCACACGGTCCTTAAGTTTTATTTCCCCGGCTTCCAGGGCTTCAATGCCCAGCAAAACCGTCATCATCTTTGTCAGGCTGGCAGGAGGGTGCTCTTTACCGGCGTTTTTTTCATAGAGCACGCTGCCGGTCTCCGGTTCGAGCAGCAAAGCCGCCGGCGCCGTGACATCAGGTTCAGAAGCTCCGGCTGTAAAAGCATACATAAAAAGCAGGATTATAATCAACCCTGCTGCCAGAAGATTTTTTGACAAAATTCCAGCCCATCGCTTTACGCCCCGAAAAAAGAACATTAACTATCACCTTTTCTGGATTTTGCCTCTTCCCACCAGGCGTCCAGCTGTGCCAGAGATATATCCTCGATGTTATTCCTGTGTTCTTCGGCTCTCTTTTCGATATATTCAAAGCGATCTTTAAAACGGTCCAGACAGGAAAGAAGAGCGGTCTCAGGATCGATCGAGAGAAAACGCGACAGGTTTACCAGAGCGAATAAACTATCGCCCAGCTCTTCTTCCAGCCGGCTTTTTTCCTCTTCTTTTTCTACCGCTTCCCTCAGTTCGGCTACTTCTTCCTCCACTTTATCCAGAACGCTGTCGATCGAATTCCAGTCAAATCCAACCCGGGCAGCCAAACCCTGAATCTCCCGGGCCTGCCGCAGAGCCGGCCTGCTGCGAGAATAATCCTCCAGCAGCGAATCGGATCCAGTTTCAGATTCTGTCTCTTCTCCATCTTCATTCTCGGCAGCCTTGACACGGGCCCAGGTTTTTTCGACCTGGTCCGGCGTGCTGGCCTCCTCCTCATCGAAAACATGAGGATGTCGGCGAATAAGTTTTTCGTTCAAACCGGCTACTATGTCGGAGAAATCGAATTCCTCTCGCTCCCTGGCTATTTGAGCCTGGAATACGACCTGCAGGAGCAGATCTCCCAGCTCCTCTGCCAGCAAATCCATATTATCCCTGTTAATTGCCTCAACTACCTCATAGGCTTCTTCTATGACGTATTGGCGCAGAGACTCAAGATCCTGTTTTTTATCCCAGGGACACCCACTGCGGCCGCGCAGCTCGGCCATCAAATCCAGCAATCTATTTATCTTCTGACCGTTTTCCCTCTTCGAGCTTTTCTCCTTTTTTGTATCCATCGATTACACCTCTTTTTCCCAGAAATATAGCAATATTCTCCCCCACTCTGGGGAGCAAAATCAGATCATCATATCTCAGCGCTCCGCTCAAAAGCATTAAGAATGAATAGATGACGGCCCCAGCCGCCACCGAGGCCAGCAGAATGACCAGTTCGGCCAGCGGCAGTCTGCCGACAAAAGTTTCGGCCATAAACCCGTGCAGAAGCAAAACCGCTGCTCCCATGAGCAGAGAGGAAAGAGCGGGATAGACGACTGCAGTTCTTAATGACTGCAAGTTTTTGACCCGCCGCAGAACTGAGATGATGTTAAGGGCGGCAGCAGTAAAAAATCCTAAAACGGTGGCTGCTGCGGCTCCGTGAATATTGAATAAAGGAAGACCGGTGAGCAGATAATTTAAAACGGCATTGCCAGCCGCTCCCAGAGCCAGATTGCGAGCAGGTAGATCTGTGCGGCCAATCCCCTGCAGAACCGCCGAAGTCGTCTGCTGTAGGGTTATGAAAATAACCCCCCAGGCCAGAAGACGCAGAATACTGGCGGCCTCGGGCTCGGAAAAAATTACACCGGATAGCGGCCCGGCCAAAACAGTCAGACCCACCGCGGAAGGCAGGCCCAAAAAGAGTGTGAATCTCAACGCTGTATGGGTTCGATGAGCGATCAACTCGCGATCCTCAAGAGCATCGGCTTCCGAAATAGCTGGAACCAGGCTGGCGGCCAGCGAGACAGTTATGATGGCCGGAAAATTGACCAGCGGCATGGCTACGTTGGTAAAAAGCCCGTAAAGCGTTGTGGCTTCCTCCATAGCGAAGCCGGCAGTCTGCAGTCTTTGAGGTACAAAAACCCAGTCCACAAAATTCATAAGCGGCCTGACCAGGGCTCCAAAAGTTATGGGCAGGCCCAGCCGGGCGAACTCACTCAAAATGCTGCCGGTCTGATAATC
Source organism: Halarsenatibacter silvermanii (assembly GCF_900103135.1). Classification (NCBI taxonomy): domain Bacteria; kingdom Bacillati; phylum Bacillota; class Clostridia; order Halanaerobiales; family Halarsenatibacteraceae; genus Halarsenatibacter; species Halarsenatibacter silvermanii. The sequence continues at coordinate 25,410 of NZ_FNGO01000016.1, forward strand.
TTCCACGACCTCTTCTGATTCGACGAAGAACTCGAAAATATCACCGCGCCGCCTAAAGTAAATATAAAATAAAAGCAAAAGACCGGCTGCCGCTCCCGTGACCGCTCCGAAGGAAGCGCCGGCGGCGGCAAATTCCAGTCCCAGAGGCAGCAGATAATAGGCCAGCCCGATCATCGTTATAGTCCTGATCAGCTGCTCAACTATCTGGGAAGCAGCGGTAGGACGCATATCCTGCAGCCCCTGAAAAAAACCGCGGTAGGTGGCCATTATAGAAACCAGAAAGATCGCCGGAGCTATGGCCAAAATCGCATAATAAGCCCGGGGATCAAGTCTCAAAATCCTGATCAGAGGACCGGCCAGAACCAGCATACCCAGAGTAAAAACTGCTCCGATAATTACACTCATAACCCGGGCTATGGTGAAAACCCGATAGGCATCTTTGTTCTCATCTCGGGCCATTCTGTCGGCAATCATTTTGGCCATCGTCACCGGAATGCCCGAACGGGAAACTACCAGCATAATCGTATAAAGAGGATAAGCCATCTGATATATACCCATACCCTCGGCTCCGATCATCCTGGTCAAAATAACTCTATACCCCAGACCCATAAATCTGGATATAATTCCGGCCGCGCTCAAAATAGCCGCACCTTTGATGAAAGAACCGGCGGCTTTATCATCAGCCACCGCCATCACCCGCTTTTCCGCTCCGGAAGCAACGACTATCTTTCTGGAGCTCCAGAAAATTATTTAAAATTTCAATAAGCCTGGAAATACTTTCTTTGCTGCCGCCGCTTTTTTTGACGGACAGCCGGGGGCTGCGGCCGGAGCTTATCCTGAGTTTGCGCGGATGCTTTTTGGCCAGCGCCGTCACAGCTTTGCCGTCAACCCCATCTTTGTCCCGGAAATAACAGACAAACTCCTGATCCTTTTCCTCTATGAGATCGATATTGAGCCTGGTCGCCCTCATTTTTATCCGGCTGATATCCAGAAGATTTTCCACCTGATCAGGCAGATTGCCGAAGCGATCTTCCAGTTCGGACCTGATTTCGGCCACTTTCCTTTCTGAACGGGCGCGCATGAGCCTTTTATACACATCTATCTTCTGGGGTGAGCTGCCGATATAATCATCGGGCATATATGAATCCAGCTCTAAATTCACCTCGACATCTATCTCCTCATCCTCATCCTCACCTTTGATCTCGCCCACAGCCCGATCGAGCAGCTTGCAGTAAAGCGAATAGCCGATGCTGGCAATATGGCCTGACTGCTCCGGGCCCAGCAGATTTCCTGCGCCGCGAATCTCCATATCTCGCATGGCAATTTTAAAACCAGAACCGAGATCTGTAAATTCGCGGATAGCTCTGAGGCGCTTTTCGGCCTCCTCAGAGAGAATTTCATCCTCATCATAAAGCAGATAGGAATATGCTATGCGGTCAGTTCTGCCCACACGTCCCCGGAGCTGGTAAAGCTGCGCCAGACCCATCTTATCAGCGCGATTTATGACGATCGAGTTAACGTTGGCGATATCTAAGCCATTTTCGATGATCGTTGTACAGACAAGTACATCGTATTCGTGATTATAGAAATCCATCATCAGCTTTTCCAGATGATTTTCAGCCATCTGCCCGTGAGCCACTGCCACCCGGGCCTCGGGCACGAGCTCCCTGATCATTCCGGCCTGCCTGTCAATGTCCTCCACCCGATTGTGTACATAATACACCTGACCCTCCCGGGCCAGCTCCCGGCGGATGGCATCGCGTATCAGATCCTCATCTCGCTCTTTAACGTAGGTGCGTATGGGATAGCGATTTTCGGGCGGAGTTTCGATGACGCTCATATCCCTGACCCCGGTAAGCGCCATGTGCAGCGTCCTGGGGATGGGGGTAGCCGTCATAGTCAGCACATCTATATTCTTCTTGATATCCTTCAGTTTCTCCTTGTGCGAAACGCCAAATCTCTGTTCTTCATCTATGACCAGAAGGCCCAGATCGTTGAATTCGACATCATCCGAAAGCAGCCTATGAGTACCGATGATTATATCGATTCTCCCCTGAGCCAGTTTTTCCTTGATAATCCTCTGTTCGGAGGAGGTCCTAAAACGGGAGAGCATGGCCACGTTGATGGGGAATTTGTCTATCCGTTCCTTGAAGGTATTGAAATGCTGCTGGGCCAGAATGGTGGTAGGGACCAATACAGCCGTCTGCTTGCTATCAACGGCCGCTTTAAAAGCAGCCCGAATGGCCACTTCAGTCTTACCATAGCCCACATCTCCGCAGAGCAGTCTATCCATGGGATGCGGGCTTTCCATGTCTTTTTTGACATCTTCTATAGCCTGAAGCTGATCTTCTGTCTCCTCGAAGGGAAAAGCTTCCTCAAATTCCTGCTGCCATTCGGTATCCCTGCTGAAAGCATAACCCTCTAAGGCTTCCCGGGCGGCATAAAGTTCCACCAGGTCGACGGCCAGTTCTTTGACCGACGATTTAACCCGCTCTTTAACCTTCTGCCAGCGGTTGCCGCCCAGCCGATATAAGTTAGGTTCAGCTCCTTCGCCACCTATATATTTCTGAACTAAATGTATCTGTTCGGTAGGCACGTATAATTTGTCCTCGTCGGCATACTCAATGAGCAGATAATCCTTCTGCTGCCCCTGAATGGAAAGGGGTTTAAGGCCCAGATAACGGCCGATTCCGTGGTTTTCATGCACGACATAATCTCCCGGCGAGAGTTCAGAGAAAGTAGAAACCTGTTCTGTATCTTCCAGATCCTTAATCTTCTTCTTTTCACGGCGCTTTTCTCCCATGATCTCGCGCTCACAGAAATAGGCCAGACCTAAATCCTCCAGCTGAAAGCCCTCAGCCAGGTTGACTTGCAGTATCAGCACCTCGCCGGCGGGAGAGCTCATGTCAGGATCCTCAGCTGTTTTCACCTCGAGATAACTTTGCAGATGCTCTTTCAGCTGCCGGCACTTATCCAGGCTGCTCATGCCTAAAAGCACCCTAAAATTCTGCCCGGTAAGCTCCTCTATGCGCTCGGCCAGCATATCAAAACGACCGTGATAGGGTTCCACTCCTCTGCCTTTAAAATCGATTTCGGGCAGCCGGCTGTCGCCTTCCATTCCGTCGTAACATTCTATATATTGACGGCTGTACAATTCCCTGTTCATCTGCTCCTGATCCAGAAAATTATCGATATAATATGGTAAAACTTCGCCTTCTGCAAGCAGATCTGTGAATTCCTCGTTGATCTTCTCCCACTCGGTGCCGAAAGTTTGCTTCAGACGCGAAGGTCCTTCCAGCACGTACAGGGTGCCGCTGCCCAGATAATCAAAAACCGTATCCAGACGGTCAAAGAAAAAAGGAAGATACTGGCGCAGAACTATGCTGTCCAGATTTTCACGCCCCTGACTTATCAGCCTATCCCGTCGGGACTTTATTTTTTCAGCAGCTTCCGGCCGGCTATCTTTCAGCTCCTCACGCCTGTTTTCCAGCCTGCTGACCACATCTTCTACACGTTCGGCAAATTCTTCCGGCAGAATCAGCTCCGAAGCCGGATGCAGAAAAAGTTCTCTGTGCTGCTCTCTGGAGCGTTGATCATCGATCGAAAAACTGCGGATCGATTCCAGCTCTTCGCCAAAAAATTCCAGCCGGCGGGGGAGATCATGACCGGGAGGAAAGATATCGAGAATACCTCCCCGAACACTGAATTCGCCGCGCGAACCGACCATATCCAGCCTTCGGTAACCCATATTGACAAGCTCGGAGGTCAGCTCACCCATATCATAACTTTCGCCCACCTCCATACGGCGTTCAAGCTCGCGCCAGCGTCCCAGCGGAGGCAGCACCTTGTTCAAAGAGGCTATAGAAGCAGCACAGACAAGGCCGCCTTCCTCCTGCTGAAAGCGGTGATAGATTTTCAGCCGCTGTTCCTGTTTTCTCTCGTCGACGGGAATTTCCTCATGAGGCCTGACATCCTGCTCGGGGAATAAAAAAACTTTTTCTTCAGGCAGCAGCCTGGAAAGATCCTCATAAAGCTCGCCCGCCCGATAATCATCCCGGCAGACGATCATGAGATTGCGGGCGACATTTCCGCTCAAATGGGATATTATGTAGGCCAGTCTTGAGCTCCAGAGCCCGGTTATTTTGAGGTTTTCTCCTGATCTAACCCCGCTGATAAGCTTTTCTATTTTTTCCGGTATTTCTTCTTTGAACCTAATCTCCATCTCCTCCTTAACCTGCCGCTTTAAGCCGGCTGTTTCCTCTCTCAATTAAACCTGTTCATAGCAGCATCGAGATCTTCTTCCAGCCACAGTTCCACAGCCTCGACAGCTCTGGCCAGAGCAGGTTCAATGACTTCCAGTTTCTCCTCAGAAGAAAACTTATCGAGCACATAATCCGAAGCTCTAACCCCCGGGGGTGGTCGGCCGATTCCCAGCCTGAGACGATTGAATTCCGGAGTGTCCAGAGCTTTTATGATCGATTTTATACCGTTATGGCCGCCGCTGCTGCCCCCGTATTTTAGCCTGATCCTGCCCATCTCAAGATCGAGATCATCGTGGATTACCAGCAGATCCCGGGGTTTTGCCGAATATTCATCGACGAGCCAGCTGACCGCCCTGCCGCTTCTATTCATCAGGGTTAAAGGCTGAGCAATTGCAGCGGGATAGCCCTTGATTCTATCCTCGGCCACCATAGCTTCATCCCTCTTTCTGGCCTTAAAATTGTGTTTTTCGGCCAGTTTCCTGACAGCCTGGAAGCCTATATTATGGCGGGTGTTTTCATATTTCGGAACCGGATTGCCCAGGCCGACTATCAAATTCATTATTCATCACCAGACCTTCAGTTTTCTTTTTTTAATCAAACAGCAAAAGGCGCAACCCCACCATCAGATGAGGTTACGCTGTTTTTTTCAGCTATTGCTGCTGTAAAACCTGCAATTACATATAATCGCGCTGTTCCATATCTTCTTCATCCTCAGCCTCTTCTTCAGCAAGTTCTTCTTCTACTTCCTCTTCCTCTTCGCCGATAACTTCCGGTTCGAGAGTCTCAACATCGACAAGTGTCTCTTCCTCTTCGGTAATCTCTTCGCTGGGCGGCACGACGGTGGCCAGCACATCGTCAGGATCATGCAGAATCTCGATCTCCTCGCCAGCATCCAGCTCACTGACCTGAATCGAGTCACCGACATCCAGCTCGGTTATATCGACTTCTATGGACTCGGGTATATCTGCGGGATAGCATTCAATTTCGACTTCGCGCATCAGCTCCTGCAGAACACCACCCTCTTTGACACCGACAGAGGTTCCCACTACTTCGGTGGGGACAGTGATAGTAATTTTCTCATCCATCGATATGGCCAAAAAATCGACGTGCAGAAGTTCATTCTTGATGACATGCTCCTGATAATCTTTGAGCATGGCAGTCTCCGTCTCCATCTCTTCATCGTTTTCTAGAATGGTCAATTCCACGATAGCGTTCTCACCGATTATCTCCCTGATCTCCAGGGGATCAACCGTAAGCGGCTGAGATTCCCGATGAGGACCATAAATAACTCCTGGCACCATGCCCTCCCGTCTCAGTTTGCGGGCTGTGCCTTTACCTGTATTTTCCCTTTTGTTGGCAGTCATCTCAACTTTTTGCATGCTTCTCACTCCTTACCCACATTTTTGGACAATATTTATTTTTGACTGAAAGCAACCTTTTCAGGCGCCCCAGAACTGCCGTCAAAAACTCACAAATTTCATTATAACATTGTAAACGAATCGGAACAAGCCCTAACACGAACTTTTCTTCAATAAACGATCGACCAAGTTTTATCACTTGAAAAGAACGCTGACAGAAACATCCTTGAAGATCCTGTCGATAGCTTCTCCCAGAAGAGGCGCCACCGACAGAATTTCCAGATTATCCAGCACTTCAGCATGTTCTTCCTGCGGTATAGTGTTGGTGGTTATTATTTCTTCCACAGGAGAATCTTTCAAACGGTCAACAGCCGGCCCCGAAAATAGAGCATGAGTACAGCTGGCGTAGATATTCTTAGCTCCCATCTCGTCCAGCACCTCGGCCGCATTTGTGATAGTACCCGCTGTATCTATGATATCGTCATAGAGGACGACATTGCGATCCTCCACAGGTCCGATAACATTCATAACCCGGGAAACGTTGGGCTGGGGACGTCTTTTATCTATGATGGCCATCGGTATATTGAGTTTTTCAGCAAAGGTCCGGACTTTTTTTACCGAACCCACGTCGGGAGCTACAGCGGTCATGTCATCGAGATTTTTATTCTGAAAATGATCAACCACAATATTGGTGGAAAAAAGATGATCGACAGGTATATCAAAAAAGCCCTGGATCTGAGGAGCATGCATGTCGATGGAGAGCACCCTTCTCACACCCGCGGTATAGAGCAAATTGGCCACAAGCTTGGCGGTAATCGGCTCTCTACCCCTGGCTTTCCTGTCCTGACGGGCATAGCCATAATAAGGTATGACAGCGGTGATTCGGCGGGCTGAGGCCCTGCGCAGAGCGTCTATCATCACCAGAAGTTCCATAATATTCTCGTTTACCGGCGGACTTGTAGGCTGAATAACGAAGACATCGGCCCCTCGAACCGTCTCCTCTATCTTCACCGAAATTTCTCCGTCTTCAAACCTTCCTATCTCGCAACTGACCAGTTCGGTGCCCAGATACTGACAGATATCCCGGGCCAGCTTCTTGTGACAGTTACCGGTAAATATTTTCAGCTCTTCGCCATAAGCAGACATTTTTTAAATCTTCCTCCCTGTCCTTTAGCGGTAATATTGAACGCTTTAAAGTATAGATCTATTAATGCGGCTAATCCTCGCGCTTATAAAAACGGGCGGGAACGCCCAGAACTGTGGTCTTCGATTTCACATCGTCAACGACCACTGAGCCGGCGCCGGTTTTGGCTCCGTCCTCGAGCTTGAGCGGCGCCACCAGAGTTGTATTGCTGCCGACAAAAACTCCGTCTCCAAGCACGGTTTTGTGCTTGTTTTCTCCATCATAATTGGCAAAAACAGTTCCTGCCCCAACATTGCAGCCGCTGCCTATCTCGGCATCACCCACATAGGTGAGATGAGGTACCTTGCTGCCCTCTCCAACCGAGGCTTTTTTGAGCTCGACAAAATCCCCTATTTTACAGCCCCGCGCGATGCTGCAGCCAGGTCTGATATAGGCATATGGACCTACACTGGTCTCTCTCTCAATCCGACTTTTCCTGATGACGCTGCCCTGGAGGACATTCACTTTTTCAGCCAGCCGGGCATCTTTAAGCTGACAGCCCGGTTCCAGCAAGCACTCCCGGCCTATTCGAGTCTCTCCGCGCAGGGTCACACCCGGATATATTGTGGTATCGCGGCCGATCTCCACCCTTTTTTCGATGTAAGTTCGTTCGGGGTCGATTAAGGTTACTCCCCTGTCCAGATGAGCAGATTTTATCCGCCTCTGCATAACCTTTTCAGCTGCAGCCAGATCACTGCGGTCGTTAATGCCGATGATCTCGGCTGGATCACCCTCTGCTGAAGCCAGTTCAGCCTTTTCTTTTATGTAATAAAGACAATCGGTGAGATAATATTCATTCTGGGCATTATCATTGTCTATCTGTTTGAGGGCTTCATGCAGAAGCTGGCTTGCAAAGCAGTAAATGCCGGCATTGATCTCCTTTATCTGCGCCTCCTCGCCCCGGCAGTCGTGTTCTTCCACTATATCCATTATACTGCCGCTTTCATCGCGCAATATTCTACCGTATCCGGCTGGATCATCCAGTTCAGCCGTCAGAATACTCATGCCGGCCTGCCGGCGGCGGTGATTGTTTATGTAATCTTTCAATGTCTCCGCGGTGACCAGAGGAGTATCACCGTAAAGGACCAGGGTATCACCACTGTGAGATCGAATGTATTCTTCAGCCTGCCAGACCGCGTGACCGGTACCCTGCTGATCTTCCTGAAAGACAAATTCAACCTCTTCCCCGGCAGCCCCCCTGACTTTTTCGGCCTGATGCCCCACCACGCAGACGATATCATCGGTCAGTTCCCGCGAGGTATCGACAACATGTTTTATTAGAGGACGGCCGGCCAGCCCGTGCAGCATCTTGTTACGGCTGGAATTCATCCTGGTTCCCTTTCCGGCTGCCAGAACGATTATGAGCAGATCATCCATGATATTTATCAACCTCCAGCAGGCAAAATTGTAATCGTATGAAGTATATCAGAACCGCAAAAGATTGTCAAACATAAAAAAACCGAGAAAATCGAACAATCCAGAGATCGTTCGGCTTTCCCGGCACCAAAAAGGACCTTCTGAAAAGGCTAATCTGTGCCTATCAACCGGTCTTTTCGCTGGCCCGATTAAACCCATTGAGTACCTGTTCCTGGATATCTTCGCGCAGGGTGTTGGTTACCGGGAAACAGACATCATAATAACTACCTTTCCATTCCCGGTCGGGCATGGAGGCAAAAAGTCCGTTTTTACCCTCGATCACCTTGATTCCTCTGACCACAAAACTATCCTCCAGCGTCAGAGAAGCAAAGGCTTTGAGGTTGCTGCTGCCGGATACTGGAAAAATTCTGACATCGGTGATATCCACTCTCTACTACCCCCTTTTTTTGTGAGATACCACCATTATAAATGTAAATAAAAGGAAAGTCAAGGTATTTATTTCATTTTTTTAATAAAATCCCAGAGTTCGTCTCCCCCCTGCCAGGTGAGCTGATAGGTCCTGCCGTTTTCCCTGACGAGCCTGCGGCCGGAGGTCACTTTACCGATTTTATAAGAATCTATTCCTTCCTCCCTGAGCCTCTGCTGCAGCCCCTCTCCATCTTCCAGCGAAATCAGCATACTGCCAGAAGAGATCAGACCGCAGGGATCGATATTGAGCCGGGAGGTTATCTCCTTAACAGGGCCGGGGACTATCTCCTCGCTCTTCTCGAGAAGAAAACCCACACCGGCTGCCTGGCTCATCTCAGTCAAGGCCCCGTAAAGACCACCTTCTGTTATATCATGCAGGGAGTTTACTCCATACTCAGCCGCAGTCAAGCCCTCCGGCAGCACACTTATCTTATGCTTATACTCCCGGGCTATATCTATGGTCTTCTGGTTTACCCCCTGTTCCAGCAGATAATCGCCGAAATCGCTGGCCAGGATAAAACAGCCTTCCAGCCCCACACCCTTGGTGAGAAGAAGATCATCCCCTTCACAGGCTCCTCCGGTGGCTACAAAACGTTCGCGTTTGGCCCGGCCAATGGCAGTTACCACTATCAGGCTGCGGCTGACATCGCTGATAATCTCAGTATGTCCGCCCAGTATTTGAATATCCATATCCGCGGCCGTCTTATCTATCTCCCCCATCAGCTGACTTATCTCTTTATCCTCTATATCGGGAGGCAGCAGCAGCACCACCTGGATACCTATCGGTTCAGCTCCGGTGGCCGCCAGATCATTACAGGCCACCTGGACGGCCAGATACCCCGCCTGTTTGCCGGCTCCGGTAATAGGATCGGAGGAGATGGCCAGCACCTCATCGCCAAAATCCACCACGGCGCTGTCCTCGCCCAGACCGGAATTTACCAGCACGTCCTCCCGGTGGTTGGTTATCCTGCTCAAAACAGTCTCCTGCAGTCTCTTGGAAGTTATTTTGCCTACCTGCATTTTCTATTAATTACCTCCTGCTCTCTGAAAATAAATTATTTAACGGATCTTCTTGTATTCAGCTGGTTAATAGGTGTGTAAAAAACCTCATTTAGTTGTACTGTAAGATATAAAGCTTCGCTCACAATGAAATTTTTCCCCGAGCTTATACGATATCTATCAACTGATAACAGGAAGATCCTATTTAACAAACTCTAGCGCGTAGACCTCATCATCTTCCTCCGACCACGTTTTCTTTACCTCTTCAGCCCGCCGCTTTTCATCAAAAAAAGCCATAACCGTGGGGCCACTGCCTGTCATCTGAACATGCAGCGGATCGAAGGACTCAAGTTTTTCTTTGATTTCGCAAACCCGCGGATAAAGCCGACAGGTAAAACTTTCCAGGGCATTATGCCAGCCCTCCTGCCAGCTGATGCTGACCTTTTCTTCGATGAGTTCTACGAGCTCAGATGCTGAAGCCCCTTCCCTGTCCACCCTTCCGGAAACCTCAGCAAAAATTTGCCGGGTGGAAACTGAAAAAGGCGGCTTGACCAGAACCAGCGGCTGATTTAAGAGCGGAGATAACGGGGTGATTTTTTCGCCGGCCCCCCGGGCTAAAGCAGTTCCGCCGGAAATACAAAAAGGCACATCCGCTCCCAGTTCAGCTCCGAGTTTTTCCAGTCCGCTCCGCGAAAGCCCCAGATCAAAAAGCCGGTTTACAGCGCGCAAAACCGCAGCGGCATCGGTGCTGCCGCCGGCCAGTCCGGCCGCAACCGGAATTTTTTTATCCAGCACTATTTCCAGCCCCGGCTTGACCGCGGCAAATTTATTCATCATCAGACTGGCAGCCTGCCAGACCAGGTTGTCTCGATCGGCTGGAAGCTCTTTTCCGCGCACTTCCAGCTTTATCCTGTCTCCCCTGTTTTTATTCGCCGCCACCAGCAGACGATCGTAAAGCGAGATACTTTGCATAATAGTTTCCAGCCTGTGATAACCATCAGAACGACGGCCTATGACATCCAGATGAAGATTGATCTTGGCCGGCGCCCTCTCCTCAACCCTGTTCATTCTTTGCAATCCTCCCGAAAAAAATAACGAGCACCAGACGATCGTTTTAAAAACTATACCATTCAGGCTTATTATAACACCTGTTAGAACATAAGTTAAGAAAAACAAAGAATTATGTTTTGATATAACACGGGAACGTTGTACGGCGAGGACACAGCTGATATAATTAGTATTATGAAGCAAGGCCTGGACTTTGAAAAATGGGAGCTTCTCCATATCAGCTGGTTCAATATAGTTTTAACAGGGGAGGTAATAAAAAAATGAGCCGAGAAATCAGCTTAACCATATGGCATATTTACCACAGCGGTTCGGCAGTTTTAAACCACGAGACCAAAAATCTGCATATTTTCGATTATTACCGGCAGGCAGGCAGCAAATTCCCGGAAATATGGCGGAAAAATTATGATATCAACAGCGCCTATATCTATGTAAGCCACAGTCACGGAGACCATTACGATCCGGAAATATTCAGCTGGGGCGAAAAATTTGCCGGGCCCAGATATATCCTGAGCAGCGACCTCAGATCGCGGACCGAAAAATACGAAAAAAGAAATTTTGAGTTCAATTATATATCTCCCGGTCAAAAGGTTAAGTCCGGTGAAACCATGGTGGAAGCTTACGAAAGCACCGATGAAGGTATCTCGCTCTTGACCGGACCTGCCAGCAGCAGACCGTCGATCTTTTTCGCCGGAGATCTCAACTGGTGGGACTGGCAGAGTTTTTCCGAAAAAGAGCGCCGGACCGAGGAAAAAGAATACAAACAGGTTATAGATAAACTGGCAGGCAGGGAGATCGATCTGGCTTTTGTTCCCGTAGATCCCAGGCTGGAAGAAAGCTTCGATCTGGCCGGCCGTTATTTTATCGAGAAGGTCAGCCCCAAAAACTTTGTGCCAATCCATTTCGGCGATGATTATGAAACTCCGGAGAGATTTCGCCAAAAATACGATGGAGATAAAACGAACATCCTGACCGTAGAAGAGCCGGGACAGCGACAGGAACTAAAGCTTTAAACGTCGACGAAACACACGCGTGAGAAATCCCCCGCACAAAAGCGGGGGATTTTTACATACAGATCAAATTTTGCCCGGCAAATCGCCGATCACTCGATTATATCCAGTTCCAGCCCTATTTTTTTGAATTTGTCCAGGGCAAATTCGAGATCATCCTGGCCGTGCGAAGCCGAGATCATAACCCTAATGCGGGCCTCTCCTCTGGGTACAGTAGGAAATCCTATCGACTGAGCGAAAATACCCTCCTCAAAGAGGCGTTCGCTGAAGCGGCTGGCAGTTTCCGCCTCACCCAGAATGACCGGAGTTATCGGAGTTTCGGTGCCCCCGACATCAAATCCAGCTGCTTTCATCTCCTTCTGGAATTTTTCAGCATTATTCCAGAGCATTTTTACCAGGTCGTTGTTCTCCTCGAGAATCTCGACCGCTCTTATAGTAGCAGCCAGATCCGGCGGGGTTACAGCTGAGCTGAAAAGAAAAGGTCGGCCCTTCTGGCGCAGAAATTCCACCAGGGTCTCGCTGCCGGCAATCGCTCCGCCGACTGTGCCGAAAGCCTTGGAGAAAGTACCCACCTCTATATCGACATCGCCGTGCAGATCAAAATGGTCGACGATTCCTCTCCCATGGCTGCCCAGCACCCCTTCACCGTGGGCGTCATCAACCATAACCACCGCGTCATGCTCCTCGGCCAGCTCGACTATCTCGGGCAGGGGAGCTATATCGCCATCCATGCTGAAAACTCCGTCGGTAACTATTAGTTTATGTCTCGCTTCTACCTCCTCCAGGACCGACTCCAGCGAATCCATATCGGCGTGTTCGTAAACTTCCAGATCTGCCCGTGATAAACGGCAGCCGTCTATGATGCTGGCGTGATTTAGCTCATCGCTAATGATGACATCGTCTTCACCGGTAATGGCCGGTATGACGGCCAGATTGGCATTGAAGCCGGATTGAAATGTCAGAGTCGCCTCGACCTTCTTAAAATCAGCCAGTTTTTCCTCCAGTTCACGGTGCAGTTCCATCGTTCCCGCTATGGTCCTCACCGCTCCCGGCCCAACACCGTACTTATCGACAGCTCTCTGGGCAGCCTCGACCAGCTCGTGATGATTGGCCAGTCCCAGATAGTTATTGGAGCAAAAATTCAGCTTCTCCTCGCCCTCGATATCAACCCAGGCTCCCTGAGGGCTTTCCAGAGTACGTATGCGGTTATATAATCCTTCTTCTTTTAATTCGGCTATATCATCCTGCAGTCTGGCCTCAAAATTCTCATTCATAACTTGTTACCTCCTTTTAAGTCAAGAGCACGATCTTGCCGCAGTCACCCGATTCCATAAGTTCCATCCCCCTTTCGAATTCCTCCAGAGGAAATTTATGGGTGACAAGCTGCTTTAGATCTATAATCTGCTCTCGCAATAACCGCCTGGCTGTGTACCAGGTCCGATACATCTCACGCCCGGTAATCCCCTCCACCCTGAGATTTTTAAAAACCTGCTGGTTGATATCCAGACTCACTTCACCGTCGAATGCACCTAAAATGGCCATTTTACCGCCGGGAGTCAAATATTCAAGGCCCTGGCGCAGGGCATCTTTGTTCCCGGACATCTCGGCTGCAAGATCAAACCCCTCCGCCCGGAGATTCTGATTTAAATGTTCCTCGAGATTTTCCGGCTCGATGGCCCAGCTGGCCCCCAGTTCTCCTGCCAGGTTACGACGGTAATCATGCGGTTCGGTCACCGTTATCGTGGCAGCCCCCAGAGCCCGTGCCACCAGAATACCCATAAGACCTACCGGACCCGCCCCGGTGATCAGGACATTGTTCCCGGCGGGTTCTCCGGCATTTATCGTGTCGATAGCATTCCCCAGCGGCTCCTGCAAAGAGGCCAGTTCCGGCGAGAGTCCCGGCGGATTTATTTCCAGCATATCGGCCTCAATAGCTGTATACTCCGAAAAGACACCATCGGTATGAACCCCCAGTATCTCCATATCCTGACATATATGCCGCTGACCGGTCCGGCACTGATAGCATTCTCCGCAGTTAATATGTGTTTCAGCTGAAACAAAATCACCTTCTGAAATTCTCGTCACCAGTTCGCCCGTCTCAATCACACGACCGGCAAGCTCATGTCCCATAATATGAGGCAGCTCGATATCTTTTTCCTGAGCCCACTTATTCCAGGCGTAGATATGATAATCGCTTCCGCAGATTGAAGTGCGTTCTACCTCAATCAAAGCCTGAGTGGGGGAAGGGCTGGGCACCGGCACCTCCTCCAGGGAAGCCCCCGGAGCAGTTTCAGTCTTGACCACCGCTTTCATGGTATCCTTCAATCTGATAACCCCCTATAAAATGTCCTAAAAACCAGATCGACCTCTCTCACCGACCGCAGGTTTTAGCTCTCAATCAAAAACAACCTCTATACTGCTGGCCGGACTCGCCACCTCTATAGTTATTTTCTCGTCAGCCTCCTGAAAATTTTTCGAAAGATAGGTGCTGGGATCGACCTCTTCCAGGTCCACATCGGCAAAATTATTGCTGCTGACCACATTCTCGGTGTCGATTTTTAGTCCCACTTCATCCGGCAGGTAAAAGGTCATATCAGAGGCTCCGGAACTGATATTCACATCGCTGGAATAGCGACCAAAATAAATCTCCAGATCACTGACGCCGGAGTTGATATCGAGGCTGCTAATTTCAAGATCTCTCAGTTTCAGTTCATAATGCCCGGCACCTGATTCTATCTTCAGCTCGTGCGGAAGTCTATCGCTCAGCTGCAATACTGCATGGTTGATAAAATCCATCTCTTCCAGCTCAAAACGCTGTTGTTGATAGATCGAAAGCCGGCCGAGCCTGTCCTGGCTATCGTAATCGTAATCTATTTCCGGTTTCATCTCTCCGTATTCAAAATTCAATTCATAAAGCTTGTCTCCTTCTTCCTCCGGGAAAAGAGGCTTTACATCCAGCCCCCCCGCCTCAACATTAAATTTGACGAGGAGTTTTTCGATCTCAGAATCGTAGGTCATTTCTTCTCCCAGAGTCTCGGTGCTTTTTTCAACCTGCTGCCCTGTTCTTCCCACCATATGCCAGTAAATAGGATTGGCGGGATTGGGAAAGAGCAGTCCAACGAAAATTATGATCAAAAGCAAAGGTGTAATCCACCATAATTTAGTGCCCCGAAATATTATGTTCATGCCAAGCAGGATCAGAAAAAGAGGCCAGCTTCTCATGAGCAGGCTCCAGAAATCAAAGCCCAGATAGCCGAAGGTATCCAGCAAAAAAAGTATACCCGTTCCTATCAGAAAAATACCGAAGGTGATATCTGCTCTGCTGTAACGGCTTTCACCCACCGAAATCAACCCCCCTGACCAGAAGCAGCAGGCCCAAAAAGATGAGTATCAGAGGCCAGAACGGCCTTAGATAGAAGGCTGGAAACCACATATTGAACAAAAACAGGGCTCCCAGCAGAACGAGAAAAATTCCCAGGTACCGCTCGCGGGAACTAAAAAAACCGTCCGCCCTGCCGCTCCGGCGATCCTGCCCTGTACAAGAACGGTCCTCCTCGCGGTAAAAGTTTTGCTGCCGGCCATCTACCGGCAGAGGTTCTAAAGGTATTATTATCCAGGCTATAATGTAAACCAAAAAACCCATGCCTTCGGCCAGGAGCAGCAAAATAAAGAGAAGCCGAATCAATATGGGATCGATATCAAAATAATCAGCCAGCCCCCCGCAGACCCCGCCCAGTACTTTATGACGGCGCGAGCGATAAAAACGAGTCCGGTCTTTTTTGCTGTCCTGCCGGCGTTTCATATTAATCCCGCCTTTCCCTCTGCGCTTACATTATATCTTATCTAATGGCAACATTCAAAACTCAGAGGAGAAGAGTTATCCCATCCTCTCGGCCGAGCGGCGGCGATTTTGACTGTAAAGCCTATCATAATAATTTTTCATCATCTCAGCAGCGGTAAACTCATCGATAGTCGAGGCGATGCTGTTTTCCCTTATCCGGGCAAATTCCTCCGGTTTTTCATAATAAAGAGGTACAACTTCTTTTAACAGAACCCGGTAGAGTTTTTTGCGATCGTGTTCATCCTGCTTTTGGGCTGTATCCGCCTCAAAACCATCTCCTATCTTCCAGCCGTTGACACCGTGCTGGCAGGCCTCAGGCCACCAGCCATCGAGAATGCTCAGATTGGGAATGCCATTCATCGCCGCCTTCATACCGGAGGTTCCGCTGGCCTCCAGCGGTCTGCGGGGATTGTTGAGCCAGACATCAACACCGCGGGTCAAAAGCCGGCCTATTTCCATATCATAATCGGGCAGAAAAACCACCGCTTCAGGATATTTACGGCTCATTCTGACCAGTTCGGCCACGATATCCTTGCCGTTATCATCAAGGGGATGAGCTTTGCCGGCATAAACGATTTGAATTTTGCCTTCCTCCAGATAGGGCCCGATGCGCTCCTCATCAGAAAAGAGCAGAGTGGCTCTCTTATAGGGCACTGCCCGCCGGGCAAATCCCAGAAGCAGTCTGTCTTCAGCCAGCTTCTGGCCGGTGCGTTCAGTTATAAAATCCAAAAGCTCAGCTTTGTTTTTAGCATGTTCTGCAGCCACCGAAGGACCTCCGTCCTCGCGCCAGGCGCTGACGACCTCTTCATCGACCCAGCTGCCGCGATGCACTCCGTTGGTTATGGCCTCTATAGGAGCCCTATCATCGACGTCCTCCCACATCCTGCATGCGGTCCTGCCGTGGAGCTGAGAGACGCCGTTGGCCAGCGAGGAAAGGCGCAGGCCTGCCACCGTCATATTGAAAGGCGCCCCGCCGATCTGTACCATCTCATCCAGGCTGAGACCGTTGAATGCTCCCATGTAGGAAAGAGTTCTCAGGCTGTGCTCTTCGTTACCCTGCTCAACCGGGGTATGCGTGGTAAAAACCACCTCTTCCCGCGTATTTTTTAGAGCTTTTTCAAATCCCGCTCCCCCGGCTCGCTTCTCCTCTATCAGTTCGGTGCCGGCCAGAGCAGCATGCCCTTCATTAAAATGATAAACATCGACATCTATATTAAGCGCCCGCAGAGCTCTCACACCGCCTATACCCAGAATCATCTCCTGAGCTATCCGCTCTTCGCTGAACCAGCCGTAAAGCTGACCGGTAAGCCAGGCATCACCCGCCTCATTGGCAGGATGATTGGCATCGAGCAGATAAAGGTCAGCATTGCCAAAACCGCTGGCCCGGTAAACAGCACAGATCACCTCTCGACCCCTTATATCGACGCTAACTCGAACCCCCGTATCATCAACAAGATCATATACATGATCATGGCGGGGATAACAATCGACCGGTCTGCCTTCCTCCAGACGCTGTGAGGTATAGCCCTGCCGCCACAAAAGTCCTATGCCGACAAGAGGCATATTTTCATCCCGGGCTGCCTTCAAAACATCGCCGGCCAGAATACCCAGGCCCCCGGCATAAATCGGCAGACTGTTATCGAGTCCGTATTCCATGCAAAAATAAGCGACTTTAGGTCTTTTGCCCTTTCTTTCCAGCCGCTTATGAATACCCCGGGCCGGCCTTGATCGGCGGACCGGTCTGTCCTGTTTGAGCGATCGGAGCTTCCTGTCAGTTGTCTTAAAAAATTTCATTTAAAAATCACCCTTCCCGGCTGAACTGATGCGGGCCAGAAAATTCTGGACCCTTGCATTTTCAGCTGATTTATTATATTCTTAACACAAAGTTTAATCGTGATTATAATATAAACATTATTTATGTCAGGGGGGAGTCCCGTTAAATGATAGAATTCGATAAAAAAGATGTTAAGAAAATTCGTACTATCAAAGTTTTTATCGATGCGGCAGCCCAGATCATCGAAGATGAGGGAATTGAAAATGTCACCATCCGCAAAGTCGCTGATATAGCAGGTTATAACAGCGCTACTATCTACAATTACTTCGATAACTGCAACCAGCTGGTTTTTTTCGCCGCCGCCCGTTTTATGAAAGATTACATAGATGAGATGCCGGAGTATATCGCCCGGGGCGAAACAGAGTTCGAAAAACTCCTGCTCATGTGGGAATGCTTCTGCTACCATTCCTTCCAAAAACCCAAAATCTACCATGCTATCTTTATAGACGATATCGGAGGCAGACCGGGCACTCTTCTGGAAAATTACTTTCAGCTGTTCCCGAAAGATTTAAATTCCCCGCCGCAGGAGCTTATTCCCATGCTCAAAGCCACTGATTTTTCGCGCCGCACCTCGCTGGCCATAAAACCCCTGGTAGAAAATGGAACCCTCTCCGAAGAAATGGCCCGGGAAATAGATGAGCAGATCCGTCTGATATATCAGGGTATGGTGTCATTGATAATCAATAACCGCCGCCCTCATGCCCCCGATCAAAATACCGAAAAAGTTATGAAACATATAAAACGCATCTTTGAATACGGTCGGGAACATTCCTGATCGACCTCTGTATTCTCCTATCACTCCTATCAGACAGCCGCGAAAAGAGCCAGCCGCAGCAAAAACACGAAAACAACCATTCCGGCGGCCAGGCGGGCATTGAGTTTGTGTATGACGGTATAATCTCCTTTGATCTCATCTCCGCGCCAGCTTATGATAATGCTGTAGGCCATCTGGACCAGATTCAGACCGGTCGATACCAGCACGGCCGCCAGCGCTATCTCATCGAGCCTCAAAAGAGCACAGCTTAAGGTTATAATGACGGTCAGCGCCGACTCGCCAAAGATTCCCGAACTGGCAAATAAAAAACCGTACTCCCAGAAAACATCATAACGCGAATAAGCCTTTAGAAAATCCTCCTCGTTCGAACTCACCCATCTCTCCCCATCATAGATCGAGGTGCGCTGGGGGAATTCACCCATATCGATTTTGATGCTGCTGCCCGGCACTCCCAGCCGGAGGCCGAGAAGATATCTGCCCACCTCCTGGCTGAAATAAAGCAGATATAAAAGAAATATATAGCTTAAGATCCTCAATATCCAGATTGCCATTCCTGCGCCTCCTCAACTTCTGACCAGCC
The DNA here is from genome assembly GCF_900103135.1 of Halarsenatibacter silvermanii. Classification (NCBI taxonomy): domain Bacteria; kingdom Bacillati; phylum Bacillota; class Clostridia; order Halanaerobiales; family Halarsenatibacteraceae; genus Halarsenatibacter; species Halarsenatibacter silvermanii. The sequence continues at coordinate 44,162 of NZ_FNGO01000016.1, forward strand.
GCCTCCATCTTTTCCGAGCTGTCTCATTCCGCTGCAGCTGTTTTCCTGCTATCATTTCAGAATCTTTTTGTCTTCAGTGGGTAAATAGGTATTTCAAAAAAAGTATCAGGAAAGACCAAACCCAGTTTCATAGCCACTATTTATTCTGGCTGGCAAGTTTCTCCTTCAGCCGCTCATGACGGTGAACCAGCTCCTCCCGGCGTTTTCTCCAGTCCGACATGATCTGTCTGTATTCGCGAAGATATTCCCGGGCCCGGCGGCAAAACTTCAATGCCCGGGCATAATCCCTGCGCTGATGCTCGTAATATTTGGCCAGCTCCCGGTAGGGAAAGAGACCGCCCCGCCCCTCATCTGCCATCCTCCGCCAGATATCAACAGCCTCCTCATAACGATCAACCCGCTTGTACTGCCAGCTCAATTCTTTTTCTATTTCGGTCTTCAGCCGCCTGCCCCCGGCTTCAGCCAGTGCCCGCTCATAACTTTCTATGCTCCGCTGACGGCGTCCGCACTCCTCCAGCTGATAGGCCAGATTGTAATATTCGCGGGCATTATGGCGGTAATTCCCCTCAGCTTCAGCCGCTCTTTCCAGAATTAGAGCCAGAAAAGCCATGGAAATTACATCATAACGATTGTGAAGCAGTATCGGCTCCAACAATTTCCAGCTGCCCCGTTCGAGAAAAGCCCTGTAATAATGAGGAACTTCGCTGCCGTCTATATCATCCTCCCGCTGAAAATCCAGCAGATTTTTCTCCAGGGCTGTCAGGCTGCAGGAACTGTGATGTTTCCAGAGCCGACGGCAGGGGTGGAGCAGGTCGAGATGAGACTCCGGTTCTGGTGGGTCGATCCGGTTGAGGATAAAACGGTTTTTGAGCAGCGGCAGATCGAAGGATTTGCCGTTAAAGGTCACCGGCACCGGCCGGCTCTCCATTTTAGCTTTTATCTCCTGCAGCAGCGAAGCTTCCTCGACAAAATCACGCATGAGGTGCTGTTCAACGATCAGAGTGCCGTTTTGAAAATAACCCAGCCCTACAAGAAAGGCACTGGTCCCCGTGCCCCCGGCCAGACCGGTGGTCTCCGTGTCCAAAAGCAGCAGCCGCTCGCGGCCTACCGCTTCCTGCCGCCGGAACAGGAAATCGGAGTCGCTGGCGAATTCAGTCGGCAGATCGCCGAGGGAGAATTGACCGTGCTGGTAATTTCGGTCCAGTTTTCTCTGCTCGAGATAGTGATCGCGATCCTCTGAGGCCGCCCCTGTCTTTGCCGAACCTTTCTCACGATCTTTACAGTCTTTTTTTCCCCGGAGAGAGCCCGGCGGCAAGCCTTCAGATCCGTCCCGTCCGGTTTCGCCGGCTGACTTCTCAGCTGCTCTCTTTTTCAGCCTCTCCAGCTTATTCTTTATATCCATCTTCACCGCCTCCCTGCAGCAGCTTACTCAAAATCAGTTCAGCTCCCTCACGGGCCTCAATTCCCACCTCGCTGCCCGGACCCACACAGGAGGGACAGCCGCTCTCACAGCCGCAGTCCCTCAGATGTTCCCTGGCTCTCTGCAGAAGTCTCTCGTGCACGCGGTAAAGTTTTTCGCTGAGGCCTATGCCGCCGGGATAGCTATCATAAAAATAAATTGTCGGCTCACCTGTATGAGGCGAACGGATCTGAACAGTCTCCTTTATATCCCCGGGATCGGAGAGCAGAAACAGTGGCGCTATATTAACGATCAGCCCGGCCGTTCCCAGCATCCCGTTCTCCAAAACTTCAGACCCCAGTTTTTCCCGCAGGGATCCAGGAACGGTAAACCAGCAGCCGGTGGTATGCATCTCCTGTTCCGGCAGATTTATATCTCCATAGCCCACGTTCTCGTGGGTTTTGAATTTTACCTTCTTGAACATGGTAGCCTGCGCCGTAACCGAAACTTCGCCGTGACAGAGCCGGTGGCTGGTTTTTTCCTCGCAATCAAACTCCTCCAGGACCCTCAAATCCACCGCCAGAGAAGCGTCGGTATAATAATTGACATCCACCTTTTCGACCAGAGCCTTCCTGTCCTCAAAATCCAGCTCCTGCACCTGGTACTGGCTGCCGCCATGCAGATAGATAGCCTTTTCGTGAATTGTGGTGGGGGCGCTGTGATAGTCGACCCGGCCTATCACCTGATGATTTTTCGAACTCACATCTATGACGGCAAAATCATCGCTGGAGGCGCTCCTGAGACTTATATCTTCGGCCGGATATTTATCGGCCATCCAGTGCCAGCGTCCGCCGCTGTAACGAAGAACCCTCTCCTCCTCGAGATACTCCAGCATCTCGGCGGTCGATTCCACGCCGAAAGTCTCGCCCTCTTCAAAGGGCAGTTCGAAAGCGGCACATTTCAAATGAGAGATCAAAATCAGCAGATTATCAGGGTTTATGAGACCGCTTTCCGGGGGCTGCTCAAAAAAGTAATCGGGATTTTTTACCATAAACTGATCCAGAGGGCTGGAGGAAGCCACCATAATCGTCAGGGCACGTTCCCGGCCCCGGCCGGCCCGACCGGCCTGCTGCCAGACGCTGGAGATAGCTCCCGGATAGCCGGCGATCAGACAGGCCTGCAGCTGTCCGATATCGATGCCCAGCTCCAGGGCATTCGTACTAACCACCCCGGTGATATCCCCCCTTCGCAGACCTTTTTCGATATTTCTCCGCTCCCCGGGCAGATAGCCGCCCCGATAGCCCTCGACCCGAATAGAAGAGGGCAGCTCTTCCTGCAGATAGGAGAGCAAAATTTCGGTGTTGAGCCTGCTCCTGGCAAAAATGATGGTGGAAATTTGATTTTTCAAAAGGCGCCGGGCCAGTTTTTTGGCTTCTTTAACGCAGCTGCGCCTGACCCCCAGCTCTTCATTGACCACCGGAGGATTATAAAAGACAAAATCACGCGGTCCCTGCGGGGCTCCGTTCTCATCTATTACCTTCATATCCTCGCCGGTAAGGCGGGCGGCCAGTTCCCCGGGATTTTCAATGGTGGCCGAAGAACAGATGAATTGAGGGCTGGACCCATAAAATTCCGCTATCCGCTTGAGCCGGCGAATCACATTGGCCACATGGCTGCCGAAAACACCCCGATAGCTGTGCAGCTCATCGAGGACAATATAATCCAGATTTTCAAAAAGTTTTACCCATTTGGTATGATGGGGCAGAATACCGGTATGCAGCATATCCGGATTTGTGATCACTATGTGAGCTGCGTTCCTGATGCTCCGGCGCACCGAGGGTCGGGTATCACCATCATAGGTGAAGGTTTTGATCTCGCCCGGCAGTCCCCCGGCCAGACCGTGCAGCTCCTTGAGCTGATCCTGAGAAAGAGCCTTGGTGGGAAAAAGATAGAGAGCCCGGGTCGATCCCCCAGAGATGATCGAGTTCAGCACCGGAATATTATAACAGAGAGTTTTGCCCGAGGCGGTCGGCGTAACCACCACCGGATTCTCACCTTCCCGGGCCTTATTTACCGCCCGAGACTGATGCGAATAGAGTTTTGTGATTCCCCGCTCTTTTAAAACTTCGACCAGCTCGCAGTCCAAAAAATCGGGAAAATCAGCGTATTCCGCCTCTTGACCGGAAAGCTCACGCCAGTGAGTTACATTATCCAGATTTTGCAGCCTGCTGCGGAGCTGATTTAAATTCATGATAAAGCCCCTTTCCCGGGCCGGAAATAAATTATGCGAAATTTTTCCTCCGCTCAGATCAAGAAACCGCCCCTGATAATGTACCAGACCAGAGCGAACCAGGCATGGAACATTACGGCAGCCAGATAACCCCGCCGTCGGAACTGCCAGGCAGCCGCCAGAGCCAGCACCAGATTCATCAGCAGAACCTGCAGCCAGGCGAGCGGGGGCAGCTGGGTCATAGAAATCTCCCCCAGAGAAACGATCATATCGAATCCGTGAGCCAGAGTATAGATAATACCGGCTGCGGCGGCGGCCGGCCAGAAAATGCTGCCGCTTAAACCCTTTTTGCCTTTCGGGATCGCTTCCCCCGAAAATCTCTGCTGTCGGTAGGCCAGGATGACCGCGACCAGCACAGGTATCAAAAAAAGGCGATAAAGAATTTCTTCGGCCACCGCCCCGGTGATCAGAGCAAAAAGAGAATGAGGAAAGTCCAGCCCGGAAAAATATCCCAGTCCGTGCAGCCCGGCAAAACCGCTTTCGAGGAAAATAAAAATTAGCCCGACGGCGATGCCAGCAAAGGCAGGTTCCAGATAATCTATCAGGCCTGGATATTGCACGCTCCAGACCCCGGGTAAACCGATCTCTCCGGCCAGTTTGAAGCCAAAAAGACCCAGAAGACCGTAAAGAAAAAACATGATCACCATATCGATCAGCGTGCGGGCATAAACTGACAGATCCAAAAATCCGGTCATAAAGTAAGAACTCTCTCCCATGAGCGTATTGAGCCCGGTGGCTGTAGTCGCTGTAAGTACCAGCAGCACATATATTTTAAAAAATTTTCCGCTGAAGCCCTTTCCCCTATTCATCCAGGGCACCTCTGCTTTCATTTTGTGGTTGTTCTTGAAGAACCTTTATTATCAATTCTAGCTGACCGCACCTCATTCCTGCCTGAAAGACAAAAGCCTCCCGATACGGGAGGCTCAGCATGGGTTTATCAAATTCTTTAGATTTTCAAAAACTTCTACCCAGTCTGGTAAACAGCAGTTTGACCGCCAGACCGGTCAAAAACAGCAGAAAGAAAAGCCATATCGGTCTGCTGCTGAAAACTACCATCAGCGGCGCGAAAAAGCTGATTATTCCAGCCAGTATAAAGGCTCTGCCCAAAAAGCGCTGTCCGGCATTTTTATCCGAGTTGAAAAGCCGAGTCAACCAGACTGAGGGCAAAGAAAGATCTCCTGTCATGAGGGCAAATCCGACCATAACCAGCCCCATGCCCAAAAGAGATAATATATAATTGATGCTGCATCACTCCTTTAACGTGCGATCTGAGTTTTGATTTCTGTATTGAAAACTTTATCTTTTTATGGGAAATTTATTCCGAAAAAAAGCCCCTGCAGCTGTAGAATCGGTTAAAACTTTAAATTTCAGCAGCAGGCCTGACTCGAGAAAATGTTAACACAGAGCCTGCTTAATTGCAAGCATGCTGCCTTCAAACCGGCCAAATTTATCAGGATTCCTGCAGAGCCTCTACAGCTGATTGGGCGAGAATCCCGCTGCCTACCGGCAGAATCGATCGATAGACAAAATTTTCTGAGGCGATCAATTCTATAGAATTTTCCTCGCGCTTTAGTTCTTTATCCAGAATTGCTTTTGCTTCCGGATCGGTATATGATAAATAATCCATAATTTTATCCCCTCCTCAGCTGCGGTTTTTAAAGCTTTTATTTGAGGATTTTGGATCTTCCTGTCCTCAGCTGGTAAATAGGTGTGTAAAAAACCTTATTTAGTTATGCTGGAAGATATAAAGCTTCGTTCACAATGAAATTTTTCCCCGGCATAAGTTTAGTTTTCGGCCATAAAATTATACTTGTTGTTTGTTTTATTATACACGAAGATAGGAAAGTCCTTTTCTAATGCTTAATTCCCATCATGATTGGTCTATTCAAGGTCTTTTATCCTACTGAAAAAAACTGCGGGTATATGAAGTCTCCTCCTGCAGGTACTCGATCGGCACGGTAAACTCCCGCGATTCTTCGTTCAAAAAGGTCACTTCCACCCGGAAGACATCGTCAGCCTTTTCCTGCTGCTCTTCCTCAACTAAATCTCCCTCGGGCAGAGTGCGCCGCAGAAGATTCCAGATCTCCAAAACCTGCTGATGATCGCGAATGACCACCGGGCCCCAGCTGAGATCTGATATTTTAAGTTCTATCGGGGTCTGGTTTTCCAGTATTCTTAGAGCCTCATCCTCGTCGACAGTTACCAATTCCCCTTCAGGGAGCACCTCCCCGCGGCCGTTGATCATAAAAACGGTCAGGACGATCATCAGCGTCAGAATTACCAGTATGGGCAGGCTGTATTTTCCCTCAGGCATAACTTTCACCCCCGAATACCGACGCCGGCAGTATGATCCTGGCGGTAGTTCCCCGATCAGGACTGCTGTTCAATTCCAGCTCTCCTCCGTGCAGATCAACTATACGACGGGCTATATCGAGCCCCTGACCGCGGCTCAACTCGCCGTTTTCTATCTTTTCCAGCTTCGAACGCTTTATACCGCAGCCTTCATCCCTGATTATTATCTCGCAGCCGCCGTCCTCGCGCCGGCGCAGGCTCAGCTTTATTATATCTGTGCCGCTGTAGGTTATGGCATTATCCAGCAGATTGAGCAGCACTTCCTTAATTCTCACCGGATCGATTGCCGCCGGTTTCGAAGATTCTGCCTCTCCTGTGGATCGTCCCGCAAATTGGTCTTCAAAATCCAGCAGCATCTCGATATCTCGGCTTAAAGCTTTGACCTCAATCAGATCTACCGTCCGCCGGCAGAGCTCGACCAGGCTCACCGGTTCTGGTTCGATCTCGAGAGAATAATTGCCGCTGCGGGAGCTGCTGAGCAGATTTTCAACCATCTCCAGCATCCGATCGGATTCGAGTCTGATTCTATCAAGACAGCGGGAGCGTTCCTCTTCAGTATCCACTTTATCATACATATCGGCAAAACCGCGGATTATGGTGAGAGGTGTTTTGAGTTCGTGGGTCATCTTCTCAAAAAATTCTTTCTGCTTCTCTTTTTCCATTCTGAGGTCCGCGATCAGCTCATCGATGCCGGAGCGCATGTTTTTAAAAGCCCGGGCCAGCTCACCGATCTCATCCTGACCTTCGATATCGAGTTCGGCCGGCTGTCCAGCTCTCTCCTCCCCCTTTTGATACCTCTCGATAGCCTGCTTTAAAGTCTCGAGCGGTGAGATCATCCTGGTTATATAGAAATAAAGAAAAGCCCCGGTGAAGACCACCAGAGCAGTAAAAGCCAAAATCAGCACCAGCCTGAGTCTTTCCAGCAGACGATGTTCTTCGGAGAGCTCGTATTCCAGACCGACAATCCCGCTGATCTCCGCTCCGATTTCGAGGTCGTCATAATAAGGAAAATGCATGATCAGACGGGGATAAGAGAAATTATCTGAATTGAGCCTGACCATGCTGCGCTCAGCCCGGGCAGCTCTCTCCTGCGACTTTTCTATAGTCTCGATTCTATCGCCATAATTGCTCTCCAGATAGAAGGGCTGTTCACCTCCGGCCGGACCCTCAGCCCCGTAAAGCCAGATGCGCATACCTTCATGCCTGGTTTCGAGGCTGTGTTCCAGATAGGTCAAATTGCTCTCATCCAGCATATCATCACCGTACTGCCGGGAAACTCCGAAAAGATACTGCTGAATTTCATAACTGCGGGCGGTCATCTCCTGCCTGACATTATCCATGATGTGTCTTTCCAGAGCGCTGTTTATATATAGAAATACCATCAGGCTGAAAAGAAGCAGGGCCAGAATGGTACCTATAATCAGTTTTGCCCGGATACCGCCTCTGATAGATAATGACATTTACTCCACATCCAGCTTATAACCGGCACCATATACTGTGGCAATACAATCACGGTGCTCACCAAGCTTTTTACGCAGCCGATTGATGTGCATATCGATCGCCCGGGTTGTGGTTCCCGGCAGCTCGTTCTGCCAGAGACAGCGCAGTATCTTCTCCCGGGAGATAACCTGGCGGGGGTTGGCCATCAATTTTTCCAGAACCAGAAACTGCGAGGCGGTCAGCTCGCGTTCCTCGCCATCCACCAGCAGCAGATGGCGTTTCTTATCCAGAACAAGCGGACCCGCTCTTAAAGATTCATCCTCAGTTTCATCGCCGGTACGCCTCAGTACGGCTTTCACCCTGAATATGAACTCCTCCACCTCGAAAGGTTTGGTTATATAATCGTCGGCTCCCAGCCGGAAGCCCAGAAGCCTGTCCTCGAGATCGCTCTTGACGGTCAAAAATATGACCGGATAATCTCTATCCTGGATCTCTTTCATGAAATTAAAACCGTTCATCCCCGGCAGATTGACGTCAAGCACGATCAGCTCCGGAATAGAACTTTCCAGCTCTGCTTTAGCAGTCTCAGCCCGGGCAAACCTGACGACTTCAAAGCCTTCCAGCTCCAGATTCATTTCCAGCAGTTCGGCCAGGGAATCCTCATCCTCGACCAGAAAAATAGACATCGACAGCCACCCTCCTTTTTCGACATGATATCTCTGGTATTATTCTTTCATATTATGGGCGGACCGTCAATGCTGAAAAAATCCCGACAACAATATCAGGGTCGGAGCTGGAAAGCTCCGGCCGGAGATTATAAATTCGGAATCTTATTGTCTTCAGTTAGCAAATAGGTGTGCCAAAATCTCCCCATAATCTGCTCACTGACTGTCTTCACCCTCTCCAGCTATATTCTGTGTCATCGACTGCTTTTTCGATCTTAGTTTTTTCATAAAGAATGTCAAAAAGAGACTGACAACTGTCAGCACTATAAGCCCCAGCGAATAGGGTCGGGTAAAAAACGGAGTTATCTCGCCGCCGGTGGCCATCATGGTGGTGCGCAGATTGTTCTCCATGATCGGCCCCAGAATAAGCCCCAAAATCAGCGGCGTCAGCGGAAAGCCCGATTTCTTCAGCACATAACCCATAAAAGTAAAGAAAATGAGCACCCAGAGATCACTGATGCTGTAGCGAATGTTGTAGGTTCCGGCCACCGACATAAGCACGATCACCGGCAGCAGAACTTTTTTGGGAATTTTGAGCGCCCAGGTGAAAAATCTGATCATGACCGAGTACTGCAGAGCGAACATAAAAACATTGGAAACTATAAGCCCCACAAACATGGCAAAGACCAGATCGATCTCGTTGAGAAATAGTGAAGGACCCGGCGTCAGACCGTGGGTTATCAACCCGGCCAAAAGCACGGCTGTTACGGTATTGCCCGGTATGCCCAGCGTGATGGTGGGAATGTAAGCCCCCCCGGTCACCGCGTTGTTGGCCGATTCTGCGGCCATAATTCCATCCAGTTTGCCGGTGCCGAATTCCTCCGGGGTATCCGAAAATTTCTTGGCCTGATCGTAAGCAACGAAGTTGGCGATAGTACCTCCTGCTCCCGGCAGCATCCCCAGCCCCAGACCGATAGCAGAAGAACGGAGCAGATTCTTAGCCTGTTTTTTCAGGACCGAAAACTGAAGTTTGAGCGAGTCCATTTTGTTCGCTGAGAAAACATAATCTCTATCTACCTCAGCCGACTGAGTAAATACCTCTGTTATCACGAAAAGTCCTATCATCGCTACCAGCAGCTCCACGCCGCCCTCTAAAGCCCTTTGACCGAAGGTAAATCTCACCGAACCGGCGATAGGATCGCCGCCGATTGTCGCTATCAAAACCCCCAGACAGCCGCTGACCAGCCCATCTATGACGGATTTACCGGTGGTGCTGGCCACTACCGTCAGGCCAAATATACCCAGAATAAAGTACTCATAACTCTGAAAACGCAGCGTTATTCTGGCCAGCTGAGGCGCCAGCAAAATCAGCGCTATCATACCAAAAAGCCCGCCCAAAAACGAGGCGGCTATTCCATAGGTCAAAGCTTTACCGGGATATCCCTTCTGAGATAGGGGGTAACCATCAAAAGTGGTGGCTATCGATGAAGGCGTACCCGGCATATTCAAGAGAATGGCCGGAATTTTACCGCCGGATATACCGCCCACATAAAGCGCTCCCAGAACGGCCATGCCGATAGCCGGCTCCATGCCGAAAGTGACCGGCAGCAGCAAAATTAAAGCCAGCGTGGCCGTAAGCCCGGGAATGGCCCCGAATATCAGACCTAAAAATGTCCCCCCCAGCAGATAAAGCAGCACCATGGGTTGAAAAATTATCTCTGCGCCCTGTAACAAATTGGCAAGCAAAAATTTCACCCCTTTAAAATAGAATTCCGGTCGGCAGATAAATATTCATCACTACACCGAAGACAAAGTAAACTGCCAGCGTAATGCCTGAAGCGAAAAGCAGCGAATATACCAGATTCCGCACATTTTTCTGGCCCAGAAAGAAAATAGCCAGAGCCAGGAAAATAAAACCGCTCTCAAAGTATCCTAAAAAGGGAATCAAATATATATAGAAGATTAACAGGCCAAAAAGAACCAGAATGCGCGGACCTACACTGAGCATCTCTTCAATTAATTTCACATCTTCGCTGGTAAAATCATCCCGCCTTAACCGCAGATGATCTTTGATAAGGCTGGCCAGACAGAGAGCGATAAGAATTACAGCAAACCAGCGCGGATACTGATCAGCCCCCACAACCTGCTGAAAACCGGGGCTTACCTCATAGGATTCGACCAGAAAAAATGCGCCTATAACTATCAGGAATAAATTCACAAAACTTTTGACCAGATACTCCTTATTTTCCAGCACCCTATCACCTCATTTCCGCTGATAAATTTCGGCAATATTTAAGAAAGGCCCCGGACAGCGCGGCCCGGAGCCCGAATTTAGCCTTAAAAAATCTTCAGGCCGAAAAGTCTTTATTCGTCCAGATCATATTCATCGATGAGCTCATATATTGTTTCTTCGTCCTCTTCAAAGTATTCGCGCAGAGTCTCGCCATCCTGAAAGTTGACAAAAAGACCCTGATCGGCAGCCCTTTCTTTAAAGGTTTCGCTGGTGACTAACTCTTCAAAAAAGTCTGCTATTTCATCCACGAGTTCCTGATCCATACCGGGAGGTCCCCAAACTCCCATGCGGTGAGTTGTGGTGAGAGGGAGATCATAGCCGAGTTCTTCAAAGGTAGGAACATCAGGAATGGAATCGAGCCTCTCTTCGGAGGATACACCCAGTATTTCGAAGTCACCATCTGGATGAGGAGGCAGCACAGTAGGTGCCTGAGTTACTGCCATTTCATCCTCGCCGCCGAGCATGGCTGCAGTCATGGGACCGCCGCCTCCATGAGCCACATAGGAAAGATCATCTCTTATACCGGCAGCATCAAGAAGCATCTCACCCATCATGTGAGTTCCGCCGCCCAGAGAACTTCCGGCAAAGGTGGTCTCACCGGGATTTTCTTCGACATATTCCACGTACTCGTTGAAATCCTCCCATTCTCCCGGCAGAGCAAAGGCAACCTGAGGCACTTCAAACAGCATGGCTATGGGGGTGAACTCCTCATAACTCCAGTCTCTAACTCCGAAGGCCATATGGGTGATGAAGGAAGTGTGATGATGCAAGAGCATCGATCCATCGGGATCGGCATCGCGAACTTCCACCATGGCGTTGCCGGCGCTGGCACCAGCGATGTTCGTTATAACGAAATCTGAGACCTCCCAGTCCCACATCCCTTCTTCGCGCAGTACCTCACCCATCAGCCGGGCGGTGATATCGCTCAACCCTCCGGGCTCATAGGGAACGACATAGCGCACATCGCGCTCACCGGGCCATTCGGCAGCCTCGGCCGGACTGACGGTCAAAACCATGGCCAGAGCAACAACAACCAGCAGAGAACAGGTCAAAAACTTCTTCATAAATTTAATCCCTCCGCTTTCTGCAGCATGATATGATAATAAAAGAGGCAGGAGGACAAAATCATTTTTTGAAAATTAAAACTAAAAAAATGGGGGCAGCCTCCTGCCTCAGCGCTCAACTATAATACTAATATATTATTGTTAAATACAGATAACAAAATTGTAACGATAATGTAAACTTTAATAGAAGTATATCAGGCTCCAGGGAACGATCGCCTCGAATAGGGTGCTGCTGCCGTGCAGATAGCGCGGTTCTTCGTATTTATTGCTTTCATCGAAGTGGTGATTGATACTGAAACCGTGATCGGCGAAAAAAAGCACCGGCTGACGCTCCGGCAGATCATTCAGAAAGGGAAGCAGGCGATTTTGAGTTTGGAAGATAAGCTCATCCAGAAAATCGAGATAATGCTGACGGGAAGAATGAACCTTATCATCGATAAAAGAAAACCTGATTATCTGCGGCTTTTCCGGATCCTGATCGTCCGGATCAGCCAGGCTGCCAGGATCGAACTCCTCTGCTTCGATGATTTTCCCGCCGAAGGAGGATTGTCGCAGGGCTTTAAGCTGTCTTTCTGTGCTGGCCGGTTCGAGAGCGAAATGCGATCCTTCAGCCAGCTGCCGGCTGGAAAACTCCTTTTTAATAGTCAGCCGGAGCTCGCTCCAGATATCATGCCTCAATCCGTCCAGCAGCAGACAGAGACTGCCTTTAAGCCTCATCCTCTGCAGAAGCCGGGGGAAATGCCGGTTGATGAGCCGGCGTATATCGAGTATATCCTCTTCTGAATCGGCCGCCGCAGAGCCTTCATCCTCACGATTATCCTCTGGATTCGCAAGACTGCGCTGCAGCCGGGGAGACTGATAGAAATCGGCAAATTCCTTCTGGCGCCGACGCAGCAGGCTGTGTACTTCCTCGCGCCTGCGGTTCAGGGGCAGACTTTCAGCGAGTTCGAGTCTGGCGGCCTGAGAGGCCAATCGTTCCAGGTTCAATTCCAGACGGGATAGATGATCTTCATAGAGATCGATCCAATCCGCCGGCGTTTTTGGCCGGGAAGAGCTTCCCTCTTCCAGGGCCAGTTCGACCTCGAGAAAATACTCCACCAGCTGCCGCTCTTCTGCTGACGCGGAAAAAGAAGACTTTTTCTCCGTATCCTGCTTCCATTCCTGCAGCTGCTGCCGGCATTTTTTCAGCTCCTGATCTGAACCGGTGCTGGCCAGCTTCTGGATTAGTCTCAGGGCCAGCTGTCTTCTCAAAACCGGCGAAATCCGCTCGACCAAAAGCGACTTAAGCCATTCCCGGCTGTTCCCGGCCGGTATTTTTTTCAGCAAAAATTCGGCCAGGTTCTTTTTCCGGGTCAAATTCTGCACCCGGGAAAGGATCAGCTTCTGCAGAAAATCCTCATCCGAACCCGGGCCGGGCTCTTCATCAGAACCCGCCGGCTCTTCCTGAGTTCCGGTCAGCACCCTGTCAGCCAGTTCGGAAAGGCTCTCCTGCAGGGCTTTGTTTCCAGCCAGATTTTGAGCCGGAGTTTCACTCTCCTGAGAGAAAAACTCCTCCAGCAGATCCCGAACGTCTTCCCAGCTCAACCCGTGGGCGGACTGCCATTCAACCGAGGCCAGCAGCAGAGCAAACCCTTCAGGGCCGAGCCGGTCATTTATCTCCATAAGCTCGGGAAAATAATCCCTGAGAAAACGCTCGAGTCTGGCTTTTACCTCCGCCCCGCCGTCGATAAGCTGTTCAGAATCTCCGGCTCCAGAACGAAATCGTCCGGCCTGTGCATCTTCTCCGCCGGCCCGGACCTTAATATAGGTGTTCTTCTCCAGTTCGCCGCCGCCGGTCAGCCACTCTTCCAGAATGTTGCGGATCTGCTCCGGTTTAAAGCTGCGGTCGACCAGGTGTTCATAAAGCTCATTGAAATCTCGTTCGATCACTGAGATGTCCTCGGATAATGCTCTGTTTACGCGCTTGATCACCCGCCGGTTCAAAATTTCCTCCAGTTCCTCAATCAGTTCACCGCCTCCACTCTCAATTTTGCGGCTCGACTGCAGCAGCCGTCTTAGAGGTCGAGCAAATCGCTTCTCGCCGGCCGCTTCCATATTTTTTATATACTCTTCCAGCTTCTCGCTGTGTTCCGGACTTCTCAGGCTTTCCAGATACTGAACTATGCCGGCTTCGATCATCTCCTGCAGGCGTTTGAGCGAGGGCAGCTCGATCTCTTCTCCGAGAGTAAATCCGCAGGAACAGACAGGTCGCTCGCGCAGCTCGGGAAGACTGAAATCCCGGCAGCGATGGCGAAGAGTTTCAGCCAGCTCCCTTTTTACCCGGACCAGGTCATCCTGAACGGAGATGATCTCTATTCCAGCCAGCTGGTCCAGAACTATATAGCCACGGCTTTTTTTTATCTTATCATAAGGTACAAAGCGATCTGCCGCCAGCTGGCGGTTATGTTCCCGGCGGTAAACCTCTATATAATTTTCCTGGAAGTCGGCGAATTCATCTTCGAGTTCGCTGAAATAATCTTCATCATAGAGCAGCTGATCAGATTCCATTAGTTGCAGCAGGCTTTCTTTTTGCTCGCGCAGTTCCTGATACTCCCCGGGCAGCTCCAGAGCAGAACTGGTGATATAACTGCGCATACGCCGGTAATCTGCAAGCCTCTCATCAAAAAACTCTTCCAGGCTATCCAGACGGTCCAGCCGGCTGTCGACTCCCGGCAGGCTGCGGTAGTGCGAGGCGAAGCGCTCCAGTCCCTCCTCCGAAGAATAGCTGACTTTTATCTCATCCACCAGGCTTTCCAGACCCTCCAGCCGGGATTTTATCTGCCGACGCTGGAATATCTCCGCCTCTTCTTCGGTGAGACCTTCAAGACCGGCCCTGACCCGCTCCAGCTTCTCTGTCAGCTCCTCCCTGGCCTGGATGATCTCCTCCCAGATATCATGCTGCAGCGGCAGAGAAAAAGGCTGCTGCTTATATCGGGGCGGGATTAGCTGGCATTCGCGCAGGACTTCCTGAAATTCCTCGGAAATTATCTCGCCGTATCCCAGCTCGCTGATACGATTGAAATTGCGGGCATTTAAATTCTTCAAACTTATCTTGCGCCGCTCGGAAAAAGCGGTTATATAACCGGCAAAAAGCAGACAGTAGACCAGAAGCTGAAACTGATTGCGGCCGAGCCCGTAATCTCCTTTGCGCAGCTGCCAGTATATTTCATCGATCGACGTTCTTTCGCCCTGCAGGCAGGCAAAAAATTCCTGCAGCAGAGGGTTTTTATCCGGATTTATATCGAGGCTGACAGCATCCCTGCGTCGGCTGATCAGTCCCATCGGCTTGAGATGGGTGTCTATCACATTTAACACCCGGCCATCGAGCTCCTTTAAGCTGTCGATCTCCCCCGGCCTGAGAAAATCATCGATCAGCCGATCGAACTCCTCCGTCCGCAGGCCGCGGCGGAATGGGGCTATGCTGCTGTGTTCGGGGAAGCGATTTTCCAGCAATCTGGCAGTAACCTGCTGCATCAGCCGTTCCCAGGCCATGAACGAACCGGGCTCGAGCTCGAAAACCTCCTCCTGCCTGCCGTCGATTATTCGTCCTTCATAATAGGAGCGCCGAAAAATGCGGCGCACATCCGGCCAGCTGTCCTCCAGCTGATCCTTGAGTTTTTCTCTGACTTCGTTTCCGGTAGGCGAATTGTCCTCGCGGTATTCATCCAGCAGCAGCTGCCGCGAGAGCACCTCCCGCAGAAATTCTGCTTCTGCCAGCTCCACCGGCAGCCAGAACATAAAACTTTTGGCCTGTTCGGGCTCGAGCTCGGGCAAAAGCACCTCCTGCAGATGCCGGCGCTGCTTCTCAATATTGCTGGCATAACCGATAATGAACATAAAATCCTCTTCCTTTTCGGTCAGGCGCCGGGCTGACTCGACTATATCCTCCATGCCGATCTCGGTGAGCGGCAGAAAATAGACAAAGCCTGAGCGCTCGGTATTCTGCCAGTTGACCGTCCGCCGGCTGCGCGAATTCTCCGTTAGCCGGGCCAGCGGCAGGACCTTATCCTTAAGCTCACGTGCCGGGCGGGTGAAAATTCTGCTGTCATTTTCGAAAAGATTGCTCCTTATATATTCGCGGCGGCGCTCGATTATGAGATTCACATCGGCTTCCAGGTCGATATAATATACCCAGCCGGATTCATCGCTCTTAGTCTCCACCTTCTCCTCTCCAGCCGGGCAGCGGTTGAGATAGGCCCCCTGGCTGTAAAGCCGCTCGAGAATATCTTCGACATACTGATAATTCACCTGCGGGTCCAGATCTGTCACCCGTTCTAAGAGCATATCAGCTATCTCAGCCGTGGTATACTCTCTCTCCACCGGTGAGATGCGGAAAAGTATCAAAAGCTTGATAATTCTGAGACCGATCTCTGCCTCATCGTCGCTCAGAAGCGAATCGATCTCCTGTTCGTAATAACGGTAAACCTTTTCATAATAAGGAGAGGTTTCCATCATCTCTCTTATCCGGGGCAGAAAATGATCGAAAATATTTTCGGGGGTCAATAATTCATCGGCCGGACCGTCCATCCGCCCGGTAATTCCCCGGGAGCTATCTCCGCGGAGCTGATAATGAATGAAGTCGATAATTCCGCGCTGTTGAGAAAAAAGCGGTTTGAGATTATCCAGTAGCTCGATGGTGGCCGGATGAACCGGGTAAAGCGAGGTAAACTGCTCCCGGTCGACAGGCAGTCCCGAAAAAGCGCTGCTGTAATAATCGTAAATTTTCTCGATCTGATCCCGGGCTCCTTCCCTGGGCTCAAGCAGCCGCGAACCAATTATCTCCTTTATATGGGCACCTGTGAGCCGCCAGCGCGAGGGAAAGCGATCCTTTATTTTGTTGAAGGCCTCAGGAGTGGTCTCTCCCGTCTTTTCGATCTCCTCCTGCAAAGTGGCAGCCACCCAGCAGGGGAGCTCGGCTGTGAACTCACCTAAAAACTGCAGAAAACGAATATCCTCATTAAATCGGCGGCCATCGGGTTTGGAGCGCAGAAATTCCGAAAGCTCATCGATAAGAATGGCAGCTCCCTGCAAAGAAGTCTCCCTTAAAAGCTTTTCTACCTGCTGGAATATATCGTGGCGGTCGAAGTTAAAACGGTAAGGAAGGTTAAGCCTGTCCAGCAGTTTTTCGACCAGAAACAATCTGCCGGGCTGAAAAAGCTCTTCTTCTGTCATATCCTGTTCTCTGAGAAAGCTCTTAAGCTGCTGCGGACTTTCTTTTGGAACTATCTCGCTCATGCGTTCGATAAACCCGGCCTCGCCGGAAAAGGTGAAATCCTCACCGGATACCTCTTCGCTTTTGCGGCAGAATGCGGCCAGATCAGAGATGACTATATCCTCGAGATATTCCTTGTTGCTGTGTTCGACCAGCGATATATTTATCACCAGATAATCTCCAGTTTGAACCCCGGCAGACACCCCGGCTAACTGGCTTTTTTTGCCGGCCTGAGCCATTATCGGATCCCAGGCCTCTTCAAAATCCAAAAGCAGGCTTATAACGCTCAAAAGATGCGATTTCCCCGATCCGAAATTGCCCTCGATGAAGTAACCCCCTCCCTCACCGCTGCTTACATCTCCAAAAAAAGCGGTCAGGATCCTCTCCACTTCGCCGGTGAGCAGGAAGCTGTCGGTTAAAAACTGCCTCAGCTCGGGATCATCCCGGTCCGAGAGCTGAACAACAGTCCTCACCTCGGGCACCCGGACCAGCTCTTCAATTTTCGTTCCGGAAATCGCCTCCTCATTCATTCTCATCACTTTCCCTGGCATTGTTGAGCTTTTTGATTGTGCCGTAAAGATTTTCAAAACCGGGGTTATCCCTGATAATCTCCTGAAAAAAATCGCCGCCCTCTTCATAAAGCTCCAATTTCTGAAAGATTTTCATCAGCATAGAACGGGTGTAATAATCGCCCGGATCCTGGCGGAAAGCCTCTTTTAGGTGAGGCAGAGCTTCTTCATGCCGGCCGTCTTTGTAAAGACACTGTCCCAGCCGCTGGCGCGCATATTGATTATCAGGATCGAATTCAAGTGAGCGGCGGTAAGCCTCAGCAGCACCGCTCAAATCCTCCATCTCCTCGCGATATTCAGCCAGAAGGGCCTGCAGATGAGGATTTTGTCGATGTTTCTCCAGCCGGAGCAAATTCTCGAGTTCTTCCACAGCCCTGGCCGGCTTCTCATCTTTAAGCTTCAGCTTTATCTTTTCTTTGAAGGCAAACTGATCCTCCGGACTTTCATCCAGATACTGCTGATAAAATTCTTCTGCTGTGCTTTCATCCCCCATCTTTTCGTACAGCGAGGCAGCCAATTTCTGCAGATATTCATGGTCCGGCTCTTTCTCCAGCCATTCTTCCAGCAGCTCACGCGCTTTTTCAAACTTCTCCTGTTTCATCAGCGTGCGGATCAACCGCTGGGCGGAATAGACATTATTGCGGTGCCGGTGAGCAGCTCGAAAATGTTCACAGGCCCGGTCAAAATCGCGCTTGCTGTATGCTATATTGCCCAGCACCAAAAGCGCCCGCCCGCTTTCAGGTTTTTCAGCAAGAATCTCCCGGGCCAGTTCTTCCGCCCGGTTGAACTGGCGCTGACGATAAAGCAGATCAGCCAGGCTGGCCCGCAAAAAGTTATTTTTCGGAAACTTATTCAGGCCCTGCTCCAGCCGGCGGCGGGCCTCATCCAGGTCCCCCTGACGTTTTAACTCCACGGCTTTTTCCACTATTTTCTTTACCCGCTCAAATTCGCTTCCGCTCATAATTATCCCCTCTATAACTGGAATCTTCAGGATTGGCCTCCAAACCTTCTGTCAGAAGCTTTTACAGTTCCCGGGCCAGATCGAGCTTCTCCCAGGGCGGTATGGGGGATGAGTCATCCTCCAGCACCGTACCGAAATGGCCGTAGGTGCAGTACTGCTTGTAGATCGGGCGGAATAAATTGAAGTAATCGATAATCCCCCGGGGAGAAAGATCTATATAGCTCAAAATTTTCTCGTCCAGATCCGCAGGCATCTCGACGTCAGCCGGTTCAAAATCAAAATTAATCGCCACTGGTTCGGCAACCCCAATAGCATAGGATATTTCCACCTGGCAGGAGTGCAGCTGCGGATAGGCATGGAGAATATTTTTGGCCAGATAACGAGCAGCATAAGCTCCCGAGCGGTCGACCTTGGTGGGATCCTTGCCGCTGAAAGCGCCGCCGCCCACCGGCACCGAAGGTCCGTATTGATCGACCACTATTTTTCTCCCCGTCACGCCAGCATCGGCCTTGGCCGATCCGATAATGAAGCTGCCGGCCGGATTGATATGCAGCGTGGGATCCTCGGCCAGATATTCGCCGATGACATCGGCTATAATTTCCCGGGCATCCTGCCGCCATGCGTCGAGATAACCCTCATCATGCTGGGCGGAAATCACCACGTCCGTAACTGCCCTGGGTTTGCGAGAATCAGGGTCATATTCGACCGTGACCTGGCACTTGCCGTCCGGTTTTAAATAATTTATCTCATCGGATCTTCTTATATCCTGGACAGTCTTGATAAGTTTATGAGAGAGATGGGCTGAAAGCGGCATATAATCCTCGGAATCGCGCACCGCATAACCGACCATAATTCCCTGGTCTCCAGCCCCCAGCTCCCCGGCTTCTTCCTGCCCCACTCCCGCAGCGATGTCGGGAGACTGTTCATCAATCGAGGGCAGCACAGCTACATCATCGGCTCTAAATCCCAGCGAGTGACCGTCTTCCACGTATCCCAGATTCTTCAATTCTCTTCTAACAATGGAATGAATATCGACATAACAGTCAGTCGTTATCTCTCCGGCGATAATGACCATGCCAGTATTGGCCATCGTTTCACAGGCTACTCTAGGCTCCCCGGAGTCATATCTGATGATATCATCGAGAATAGCATCAGAAATTCTATCGCATATTTTATCAGGATGTCCGGCAGATACTGATTCAGCGGTTCTTCGCAAAGAAATCACTCCTCGTTATTTTTAGACGATATTTTAGCACCATACCATTAGTACAATACTATACTATATGTATTATATGTCAGGCTGGCGGTGAATATCAAGCTTTAATTCGGCCCCGGTTAAGCCCTCAGTGAAGGATATTTAAATATTATATTGAAATATTTAAACAGAAAGAAAAATTTTTATAGCTGGTCTGGGAGGATACCAGAGGAATATGGCCAGATCAGGGACAAATAAATTTATCGAGGTGATTATCTCATGAAAGGTGTAAATGGTAAGATTTTAAAAGTCGATCTCAGCAGCCAGGAATACACCATCGATGAACACGGCGAGAAATTTTACCGGAAGTACATAGGCGGCAGAGGCATTGCTCTTTATTATATGCATAAAGAGCTCGATCCTTCAGCTGATCCCTATTCTCCTGAAAACATGCTGGTCTTTGCCGGCAGCATTCTGGTAGGAGCTCAGGGTCCGGCAATTCCCCGCCTGACAGTTTGTGGCAAATCTCCTCTGACAGGCGGATTCGGTGAGAGTGAGGCAGGTGGGTATTGGGCTCCGGAGCTAAAGCAGGCCGGTTTTGATGCGGTGGTGGTCACCGGCAGAGCAGATAATCCGGTGTATTTGTGGATCAAAGATGGAGAGGTCGAATTTAAAGATGCCCGCAGGCTCTGGGGCAAAGTTACCGGAGAAGTACAGAAAACCATCAGAGAAGATCTGGGAGATGAGAGAATTCATGTGGCCCAGATAGGACCCGGAGCGGAAAATCAGGTTCGCTACGGCAATATAACCAATAAACTGGGGCATTTCAACGGCCGCTGTGGGCTGGGAGCGGTTATGGGTGCGAAAAATTTAAAAGCGCTGGCAGTCAGAGGCACTCAGGGTATTGAACTGGCTGATAAAGAAAAAGTTCTGGAGATCAATCGCTGGGTGGCCAGAGAGGGTATGGAGATCCCGGTGGCAAAAATCATGCACGAATCAGGCACCTGGACTGCTACCCGGGGCAACCAGGAAGCAGGAGCGCTGCCGACTGATAACTGGAATAAGAGTCAATTTGAGGGAATAGACAATATCGATGATGAAAGCTGGCAGGAATCCTTCGCAGAAGAAGGTCGGGGCTGTTTTGCCTGCCCGATAAGATGTAAAAGGGTGGTGGAAGTCGACGATGATGATATCCAGGTCGACTCCAAATATGGCGGTCCGGAATATGAAACGGTGGGGGCTATGGGTTCGATTCTGGGGGTGGAGAGCAAAAAAGTAATAGCTAAAGCCAACGAGCTGTGCAATAAGTACACCCTGGATACTATTTCCACCGGCATGACCATCGCCTTCGCCATGGAATGCTATGAAAATGGTCTTTTGACCAGGGAGGATTGTGATGGTCTCGAGCTAAAATTCGGCAATGAAGAGGTAGTGCTGCCCATGATCAGGAAAATCGCCACCCGGGAGGGAATAGGAGATCTGCTGGCAGAAGGCACAAAAGAGGCGGCCAAAAGGATCGGAGGTGGGGCAGAAAAATATGTATATCATGTGAAAGGGCAGGAAGCTCCCATGCATGATCCGCGGGTTAAAACCGGAGTTGGCCTGCAGTATGCCCTTGCCAATTACGGAGCCGATCATATGAAGGCTCCTCATGATACCGACTTTACCAGAGAAGATAGTTATGGCCTGCAGTCATTGAAGCCGATCGGGCTTTATGAAGCAGTCGATCCTCTGGCGCTCGATGCAGAAAAAGTGAGGGTATTCTACAATCTGGAGATTTACTGGACGCTGATCGACATTACCGGCTGCTGCTGTTTTGGTTATGTGCCCAGCGGTCCGGTCTCGATAGAAAAAACCCTGGATTTGATCAAAGCTGTTACCGGTGAATATATAAGTTTAAAAGAGTTGATGGACGCTGCGGAAAGAAGCATTGACATGGCCCGGGTTTTCAACAATAAGATCGGTTTTACTCCCGAGGATGACAGTCTGCCTGATATATTCTTTGAGGATTTTGCTGATGGTCCACATGAAGGTGAAGGCGGCATAGATAAAGAGGATTTCCAGAAAGCAGTAGAATTGTATTATGAAATGATGGGCTGGGACCCCAAAACGGCCAGACCTTCAAAAGCAAAGCTGGTCAAGATGGGAATTGACTGGATCAGAGAGGATGGTTGAGGAGAGATATATCATGAAGGTGAGAGTGAGGCTGTTCGGGCATTTAAAAAATTACCGCCCGGAGGAAAGCAGGGAGACAGAAATAGATCTGCCGGCGGGAAGTCAGCTGGGCGATCTGGTTGACGAGCTGGAAATACCCCGGGAAGAGCTGCAGTTTTCTCTGCTGCTGGTAAATGGTAATCAAGCAGATCTCGATAAGACGCTTCAGAAAGAAGATTTAGTTAGTTTTGCCACTGTAGCTGAGGGGGGTTAGCTCATAAATAGGGACGGGCAGTTTATGCTGCTGATCGACCTGTTTTTAGATGCAGCAGCACAGTCCTGCCCGCCCCTGGGTGCTACTTTTATTTCAGCAGTTCCCTCACATCTTCCACATCTTCTATATCGAATATATTATCTCTGATTTTGATTAAATCTTCCCTATCGGCTTTTTCCATTGACTGTTTTATATCTTCTGGTAGTTCTTCAGAAAATCTTTGCTCTAACAAAGACTTAAGGGTTAGAGTTATACCTTTCGCCATACCTTCTTTCCTGCCTTCTTTGCGCAGCCTTTCTGCAGTGCTTTCCACTATGTCGCCTCCTCCTCCTGAATTTACATGATTCAATATAAGTTTACCCCGAATTTACTCAATTATTCTTCGAAGCTCCTCAATATCATCAGACTCTGCAATCGCTCGTTTAATTTCATCTATATTTATTTCATCTTTATCTTTAATTACCTCTATAAGTTCTAAACTATCCTCACCAAACTTCTCTCTCATCTGCATCATCAGATCTAGAATGTCTTTTCGCCCTTTCGCCATACCTTCTTTTCTGCCTTTTTTTCTGCCTTCTTTTCGCCCTTTCTCCATACCTTCCTTCCTCAGCCTTTCTGCAGTGCTTTCCACTATATCGCCACCTCCCGGTAGTTTTGCCTCAATAATATCTCTGATCCTCTCTTCGTTCAACTCGGTCACCGTCAGAATATACTCCGACAGCGATACTAATTTTCTTCGCACAAAATCTAACCTCTTTTTCTCCGCCAGAGCTGCCAGCGCTGATGCTATCTCTTCCAGCCTATTAATTTCATCTGCTGCTGTCTCCATTGTGGCTGCCAGAGAATAGATTTTTATCATCCGGCTGGAAACTTCCTGCCAGGTCAGGTCTGTAAGTTTAAATTCGACCACTTCAAAAATGACCTGATAGCGTTTAATATCTCTGGATAAGTCTGCAAAATTATCAACAAGATCGATTAGACCGCTGTCCTCAGAATCCCTCGCCTGATAAATTAATACGGGGATTATAGGGGGCAGCTCTCCTGTATCCAGGTATTCCCTCTTCATATAATTCCCTATATAATCCAACA
>NZ_FNGO01000017.1 GCF_900103135.1 Halarsenatibacter silvermanii
GAAGATTTTGAAGAAACTTATCATAAGCGCTATATCGTTGAAAGAAAGATAGCTGAGTTATTCTTTAGACACGGCATGAGGCAGGCTCGATTTTTTGGCAAACGCAAAATAGAGTTCCAGATGATGTGTAAAGCTTTAGCAGTAAACATAAAAAGACTGCCTAAACTGTTAAGCAGTGCGCCAGGAGTATGTCTCAAGAAGGTAAAAAAGGTACTTGGAAGCGGAAATAATGAGAAAAAGGCCACTAAATCGACAGTATAAATGCTGCTTGTGTTTTATTTTTTCGCCTCAAACATTTTTTCGAGAAATTATCGCATATTTTATTTTCAAAGAACGAGGTTTTTCAACGGTCTCCTAGCCCCAAATACTCCCTGGTGGCTTGTGGGAGCGCTGGGTGTTTTGACCGGCTTTGTCATTCTCAGTTATTATTCCGTGATTGGAGGCTGGTCCATTCATTACATCGTCGAGTCGGTAACGGGACTGACGCCGGAGATGAATTATCCTGAAATATTCAATCAACATATCACTCAGGTGGGTATACCCATCTTCTATCATGCGATCTTTATGGCTATATGTGTTTCGATAATAGCCTCCGGTGTTGTCAATGGAATTCAGAAGGCTGTTAAGACGCTGATGCCCATCCTTTTCATTCTGCTGGTTGTTTTGATCTTCCGATCGCTAACCCTCGAGGGAGCAGGCGAAGGCCTGGCTTATTATCTTTCTCCTGATTGGGGTGCCGTTACCGCGGGGACTTTATCCTCTGCCGTCGGTCAGGCTTTCTTCACGCTGAGCCTGGGTATGGGAGCGATTATAACTTATGGAAGTTATCTCTCCCAGGAGGATAATATAGGTGACAATGCCGCCTACGTTGTTGGGCTCGATACTCTTATCGCTGTTATGGCCGGTTTTGCCATTTTCCCCGCCGTTTTTGCCCTCGGACTCGATCCGGCGACAGGTCCAGGTTTGACCTTTGTAACTCTGCCGGCTGTTTTCGGTGAAATGCCTCTGGGAAGTTTCTTTGGCTTTTTATTCTTCCTGCTTTTGACCATTGCTGCTGTAACCTCGGCTATATCGCTGCTCGAGGTCGTTACAGCCTGGCTGGTAGATGAG
This sequence comes from Halarsenatibacter silvermanii, assembly GCF_900103135.1. Taxonomy (NCBI): domain Bacteria; kingdom Bacillati; phylum Bacillota; class Clostridia; order Halanaerobiales; family Halarsenatibacteraceae; genus Halarsenatibacter; species Halarsenatibacter silvermanii. The sequence goes on from NZ_FNGO01000017.1 coordinate 1,111, forward strand.
AAGAGATGGGACCGGGCCAAGGCCGCTGTGACCCTCGGCATCATAATATTCCTGGTAGGTATACCTCCGGTTTTGGGCTACAGTGCCTGGGCTGGCTTTACCGATGTGAATCCTCTGGGTATGGATATTCTCGATACCTATGATTTCTTTGCTGATACTGTCTTCCTTCCTCTGGGAGGTCTTCTGACCGCTATATTTGTGGGTTATGTTTATAAAGCTCAAAATGTGGTCGATGAAGCCAACAGGGTCGAAGGTAAGATTAAGATCGGCAGCTGGTACGGTTTCTTAATACGCTATGTTATCCCCGTTGCCATAGCCATAGTACTGGTCATAGGAATATATGAAGGTTTGGCCGGATAACGTCGGATCAGGCGGGGTTTAAATTAAAACTCCGCAGGTAAAATCAAAAAATAATAGCTGTGATACATCTTTGAGACATAATAAACCCCCGGTGCTGGTCCCTATCCGGGGGTTTTCAGCTTTTTATTTATTTTTCAATGAAAGGATCGGGAGCGGTGTATTTCGATCTGAGGTCAGAGGCCAGATCATGAGGAAAGGGTTTCAAAAACTTCTGTTTCAGCAGATAATCATTATTGAGTTTTTCAGCTCGATTCAAAAGCCAGTTCTGCATCTCATGATAATTATTCCGGCCATGTCTAAATTCTTCGACCATCTGTAGAAACTTCTGGCGGTCTTCATCAGAAATTTCTTCGGTTATATGGCCGAAACCATGCAATACGACGTTTTTCCATTTTCCCCGGGTAAGGCGCCCGGAAAAACAGTCGATAAACTTTTTCAGATATTTTCTCTTCAGCTCAGATTCACTGTATTCTTTCTGCCGGGCCACAATTCTGCCCAGTTCGTCAACACCCTGCTGGTCAAATCCCAGCAGCATAAGCTTATAGTCGGCCTGAAATTCATGCAGACCGGCGATAGAGAAATCATCAAGCAGCAGCAGCCAGTCGTGAAGGGCGTATATTTTGGTGAGAAAGCGATAGAGTTTCTTCGGCTTTTTGATATCTTTCTCATCGATGATCGGCAAAAAAGGATCATGTCGGGCTGCCAGGGCGGGCAGAAATCCTGAAGTTCTGCCGGCCGGCTGAGAAGATCCCGGTCGGTAAAATTTACAGCTCTCGGGGCCGCAGGTGGGCGATCGGCTCTTCAATATCATACCGGCCAGATAAGGATTACTCCGCAGATAGCGCAGGCATTTCATTCTTATCTTCCGATGCCAGAATTTTTGGGCGGCCGGCTGATACAGCAGCATTTTTCCCTCTCTTCTCTTCCAGAGTTTTATGGGAGGGCGGGGAGAATTCAAACCCAGTTCGGTCTCAGGACATACCGGCACTACCCGCAGATGGTCTGTCAGCACCTGAACTTCCTCACTGGTGATAATCTTCCCGTCGTAGCGGCAATCCCTCCCCAGAAGACAGCTGCTGATCAGGACGACGGGAGAATCAGGAGAGCTGTTCCCGTCGATTTCCGGTGACGAAATCTCTTTCAATTCCGGCTTGAGAGATGTCAAATCTGTTTCACCTCCTTATCCTTTTGAATTAATTATTCTTTACTGAAGATTGATTCCCTTTAAATGGATTAATCGGGCAGGTTTTTTGCATCGGGACTAGAATTATAAAATTACGGAGTTTATAAAGAGCTTGAAAATTATATTGCCAGGTAATTTCGGGGAGGTTTACATGCCATAACTTCGGATAAAAGCAGCGATAAAATCGGACGCTCTCGAGGTAACCGCTCTTCCGGCAAAACAGGAAAATCCAGAAATTCGCAAAGATCAACCAGACCCCGTCGTTCCGGAGAGAGTTTTAAAAGTCATCTCCAGGAAGTCGAAAAAAAGCAGGTCAGAGAACAGCTCGATCAGCTGCTGGAGGCGGTGGACGAACAGGGGAGAAAGTTACGGGAGTCGATGGAAAAAGAGGATATGATCGCCTATAAGAGGAAGGTTAAAGAATATCTGCGTTTTGTACAGCAGGAAATTTCCCGGGCCCGAAAATCACACAGCTGGGATAAACAGGGGAATTTAAAAACTTACACCATCATCGAGAAGATCAACAGCAGGCTGGAAGAACTGCACCGGGAATTTTTTGCCGAACAGTCTGATTCGCTCGAGATAGTCGATAAACTGGATGAGATCAGGGGCTTGATGCTGGATCTATACATTTAGCCGGGGTGAGGAGTGACCATGAAATTAAGCAGCTATCTCTCTAAATTAAGATTACATAATTTTTTTAAATCACAGCCTCAGGCACCTTTTAAATTTTGTCTGATAGTGGGATTGAGCTTTATTCTTCTGATGCTGTCGGTCCTGCCAGCCGGGGTTTCGGCCGAAGACTTTGGGCCGGAAATATATTACCAGGATGATAATGTAACCGCTGAACTGGAGCCAGTTATGGAGGAAAGCAGTCCGCTGGTTGCAGCCCGACAGCTGGCCGATATCATCGGAGCTGAGCTCACATGGGAGGAATCACTGGAAATAGTGGATTTAGAGCGCGATGATTTTTTGGTCAGATTGATGATGGGCAGCGGATATATTCAGGCCAATGACAGCACCCGCCTTTCTCCTCTGGAACCTAAAATACTGGACGGGACAGGTTATGTGCCCTTGATGGAAGTCATGAGCTCTTTTGGCTATCAGATCAGCAGGGAAATTGCCGGCGATGAAATTGAATCCTTCCAAATTTACCGGCCTGAAACCGAACTTGAGGAGATTTTCTGGGCGGCTGACGGCAGACAGCTTGTTTTTGATATGGACGAAATTACTCCTTACAGAGTTATAGAAACCGAAGAGGAAGGCAATATTACTATCGAGATAGATAGTGCAGCTCTGGCACCGGATTATGTCGATAATGCTTCCGACCGCAATTTTAATATTAGAGCGAGAGAGGATGAAGAGGAAAACAGAGTCCGTGTGACGATCTCCGGCCCCGAAGAACTTCCCTACCGGCGTGATGGGGGAGTTGACGAGCTGGCCGGGAATCTGGTGGTGGATTTTCTCCCCCGGTTAACCGATATATCCTGGGATGAAGAGGAAGGAATTAGCATCAAATCCAATGACCATCTGCCGGAGCCGGAGCTGCAGATGCTGGAAAATCCGCGCAGGTTTGTGGTCGATATACCCGATATGATGAATAGTTCTATCGATTTAGAAATTGAGGATAATCCCTACATAGAGAATGTGCGCAAAAGTCAGTTCAAAAATGATCCTCCTACAGTCAGAGTGGTCTTTGATCTCAAGGATGAAGCTCATCTCTCGCATGAGCGAGTGGAAGATGAACAAAAATTTGTTTTTCAGCCGGTCAGCAGGGTGGAAAGCGGCCGGGTTCATGATCTGGAGATACTGGAAGACGGCTTTTCTTTCATTACGGATGAGGATATAGAGCCGGAAATATTTGCGACAGGAAATCCGACGCGTCTGGTAGTCAGTATGTTCAATACTGATCCAGGAGAAAATTTTCCCGAGGAGCATTATCCTGAAGGGGAGATGATTTCGGAGATACACACCACAATTCATGAGTCCAACACCACCCGACTAGTTGCTGAATTTGAAGAGAAGGTGGGCTATAACTGGAGTTCGGAGGAAATTGAAGAAGGGGGATATTTACATCGCATAGAATTTGCCGATGTTCTGGAAAAGCTGGATTTGAGCGAACAGCCGGGCAGTTTTGGTTTCGATATTGAGCTTTCCAGCGAAATGTCCTATGAAGTAAAGGAATATGAGAATCCCCGCAGGCTGGCAGTTGATATTCCCGGTCTGTCTGAAGGGGAAGAGGAGATAGAACTGCCCGAGCCCAAAGGATTTGTGGAGGATATCAGAATGGGCAGATACGATGGTGAGGAAGGTGATACCCTTCGTATCGTGCTGGAGCTGAATGAATTTTACGGTTATCAGGTCATGTCACCCGAAGAAACCGATAGAATTTCTCTGGCTTTGAATAGGGACGTCGAAGATCGCCAGGAAAACCTGGTGGTAATAGATCCCGGTCACGGAGGCTTTGATCCCGGGGCGGTGGCCAGCAGCGGACTGGAAGAAAAAGAAGTAGCACTGGCCATCTCAAAGTATATGAATGAACTATTGCAGGAAGAGGGATATGATGTTATCATGACCAGGCGAGGAGATCAATTTCTGGGTCTGTATGAGCGGGTTGAGATGGCCAATAACAGCAATGCCAGCCTTTTTGTCAGTGTGCATTCCAATGCTGCTCCCCGTTCGGCGGTTAGTGGGCTGGAAACTTATTATGCTCCCGGCCGGAAAGCTGACAGCTATGACCTCGCCCGGCAGCTGCAGAGCACTATGGCGGCTGAACTGCCTTTGACCGATAGAGGGGTTAAAGAAGATAACTTTACCGTTATCAGAGACACTGAAATGCCCTCTGTTCTGCTGGAGATAGGCTTTCTTTCCAATCCCGATGATGCTGAGCTTTTAGAGCAGGATGATTTTCGGGAGAAGGCAGCTGAATCGGCAGTGACAGGCATAATTAATTATCTTGAAGGCAGCAGAAATGGGGTGGAATAGATGCTGTTTTTAAAGGCCAGGCGCCAAAGATTGGCGGTTATAGTTGTGCTCATCCTGATTTTTTCTTTGTCGGTTTTTGTGCTGCAGAGAGAAGAATATACTCCGGTCGATCCCGAAGAAGAACATGAGGTGGAGCTTTTTTTCTCAACTTCTGATGGTATGTATCTCGACACCGAAGTCAGAACAATTCCGGGGGAGGATTTTTACCTGCAGGTTCTGCAGGAATTAATAGAGGGACCGGAAAGCGATGAATTAGGTCCCACCATGCCGGAAGACAGCGAGGTTATTTCTCTTGAACATGACAGTGGAGATGAAAGGCTGGTTGTAAATTTTAATGAGGACTGGCAGTTGAATCACTGGGGCGGCAGTACCGGTGAGCGGCTTACGATATATTCTGCGGTCAACACCCTGAGCCTTCTGCCCGGAGTCAGCGAAGTCGGATTTGAGATAGAAGGAGAGGAAGTATCCAGCCTGGCCGGTCATCTCGATCTCACCGCTTCCTATGAATTTTCAGAGGATATAGTCAGGCAGGATGAGCCGGAAAGCAGAGATAATGAGGAATATGATATCGAAATAGAAGATACAGAGGAGAATTCTCTATAAGAAATTGCTGCACAGATTTATTTTATCGATATTATTTTTTGGCTGCGGCTGCCTTTTCGGGCAGCCCTTTAACCTGTGCTGGTATAATCAGACTGTCTTTACAGCTGGTTAATTGAATATGAAGGCTGGAGATCGTAAATCTGGGGGGTTAAAAAGTTGAAAGAGCAGAATGGAAACGACGGTGAACAGGATGATATTACCGTGGTATTAGGGGTGATAGGCTCCGATGTTCACGCCATCGGCAATCAAATTCTGGAGAGGGCCCTGGAAGAAAACGGCATAAAACCGGTTAATATAGGAGTTATGGCTTCCCAGGAGGAGTTTGTCGATGCTGCCATAGAGACAGATGCCGATGCCATCTGGGTTTCCTCTCTTTACGGGCACGGTGAAATCGACTGCCGGGGGCTGAGAGAAAAACTGGAAGAACGGGGCATCGGTGATGTTATCATGTACATCGGCGGCAATCTCGTCATCGGCAAAAAAAGCTGGGAGGAAGTGGAAAAACTTTATCTCGATATGGGTTTTGACAGGGTTTATTCATCCGACACCCAGCCGCAGGAAGCCATCGATGATCTCCGCGAAGATCTGTCGGCCGCCGGCGATGTCTCGGGGGGTTAATTTTATGGCTCCGCCTGAAACGGCACTCACCATCGATATAGGCAGCACCTTCACCAAGGCCAGATTATTCGATCTGGATAAAATTGAACTGGTGGCCGCCTCTCAATCACCGACTACCGTGGAAAAAGATATAAATGTTGGTATCAACAGGGCTCTGGACAGAATTCCTGACTGGAAAAAAGCAGGGATAAAACTGGCCTGCAGCAGCGCTGCCGGCGGATTGAAAATAGTGGCCAGTGGACTTGTAAAAAATCTCACCACCGAGGCGGCCCGCCGGGCGGCTTTAGGAGCCGGGGGCAGACTGGTGGGTACTTTTTGTTATGAACTGACCGATGAGGATATCGAAGATATGGAGGCTCATTCTCCCGATATCCTGCTGCTGGCCGGCGGCACAGATGGAGGCGAAAAAGAGATCGTCCTGCAAAACGCCGAGAAAATAGCCGGTTCTGAACTCGATCAGCCTGTGATTTTTGCCGGAAATCGGAGCATAAAATCTCAGGTCGCCCGTAAATTTTCCCGGGCCGGCCAGAAACATCATATCGTCGATAATGTGATGCCAGAAGTGGGAGAGCTAAAGATAGAGCCCACCCGGGAGAAGATTCGGGAGGTGTTTCTGGACAGAATCGTTCGGGCCCGGGGGCTGGATCGGGTTAAAGAAATTGTGGATAGAGTTGTAATGCCCACGCCCGCAGCAGTGCTGAATTCAGCCTCTCTGCTGCAGGAAGGTGCCGGCAGCGTTGAAGGTCTGGGGGAGCTTATGATAATCGATATAGGCGGGGCGACCACCGATGTTCATTCGGCCGCCGACGGCAGACCTGAGGATGAAAGTCTCATTCAGCGGGGACTGGAGGAACCATTTTTGAAGCGCACCGTCGAGGGAGATATAGGACTGCGCTATTCGGCCGGCTCGCTGGTTGAGGTGAGCAGCACCGAGAGACTGTCAGATCTTTATGAAAATATCTATCAGGATGAGTTTCCCGCCGATAAATTATATGATTATGTGGAAGCTATCGTAGAGAGACCGGACAGTCTGCCAGAAGGCGAGCTGGAGCAAAGATTTGATATTGTTCTGGCCTGCGAAGCGGTGAGAATTGCCAGTTCCCGACATGCGGGCGAAGTTTCTTCTGTTTATACTCCCCAGGGGGAGGAATACGTACTCAGAGGCAAAGACCTATCCGGTATAGATTCCGTTATAGGTACAGGTGGTATAATGGCGATGAGTTCCGAACCGGGAGCGATACTTTCAGGTGCCAGGTATGAAAACCAGCTCAGTCCGGAAACCCTGACTCCGCGTGATCCCCGGCTTTATCTCGATGAAAATTATCTGCTGCCTGTGCTGGGATTGTTGGGAGAGGAAAGAAAAGAAGAGAGCATCCAGCTCATGAAAAAATATATCATCAGCCTTAAATCAAGGGGAGGCCAATTAACAGATGGAGTCACTCAAAAATAAATTTTTGCCGAAGGAAAAATTTGAAGAGGAAAGCAAAGAGGTGCTTTCATCCTGGCCGACAGGAGCAGAAGTCGATCGGGAGGAGGCCGTTGAATTCCACAAAAATCTTCCCGACGACAGCTGCATGGTCGATAAGCTAACAGAGGCCGATGAAGCAAAAAAAACCCTCACTCAGCCGCGGGCGGGGGTGGCTTTACCCGATGAGTTGATAGATCTGCTCGGCCATCTTCGTACAGAAGGAGAAGCAGATCTTCTGCCGGTCACTATAGACAGCTACACCAGGCAGAATCAGTATGAAAAGGCCGCTCAGGGTATAGAGGAAAGCCGGGAGGAAGGCCGCTCGCTTTTAAACGGCTTTCCAGCCGTCAACCACGGAGTGGAAATCTGCCGGAAAGTTGTCGAGGCGCTCGATGCTCCCGTTCAGGCCCGTCACGGAACCCCGGATGCCCGGCTTCTGGCGGAAATCACCCTGGCGGGAGGATTTACCGATTTTGAGGGGGGAGGTATTTCTTATAATATACCCTATGCCAAAGATGTTTCTCTGGAAAAATCTCTGCGCGACTGGCAGTATGTCGACAGGCTGGTCGGTTTTTACCAGAGTCAGGGAGTGGAGATAAATAGAGAACCCTTCGGCCCTTTGACCGGGACTTTAGTGCCCCCGGCCGTCTCTCATTCGATAGCTGTTCTCGAGGGGCTGCTGGCCGCCGAGCAGGGGGTTAAGCATCTGACGCTGGGTTATGGTCAGAACGGCAATCTGGTTCAGGATGTCGCCGCTGTCGAAACTTTGCGGGTGCTGGCCCGGCAGTTTCTGGATGATGAAGGCTATGAAGATGTTAGCGTCACCACTGTACTGCACGAGTGGATGGGTGGTTTTCCCCAGGATGAGGCCAAAGCTTTTGGAGTTATCAGCTGGGGGGCTTCAGCTGCTGCTCTGGCCAATGCCACCAAAGTCATAGTGAAAACTCCTCATGAGGCAGAAGGCATACCCTCTCGCGAGGCTAACGCTGCCGGCCTGAAGACGAGCAATCAGATAGTCAGCATGCTTCTGGATCAGAGCCTGGAAGATTCGGCCGGCCTGGAAAAGGAGAAGGATTTGATTATCCGTGAGGTAGAAGATATCCTCGGGCGGGTGAAGGAGCTGGGAGAAGGAGATTGGGCTGCTGGAACTGTGAGGGCCTTCGAATCAGGGGTTTTGGACGTTCCTTTTGCTCCCAGCCGCTATAATCAGAGCGGGATTTTACCGGCCCGTGATAACGAGGGGGCTGTCCGCTATCTCGAGTTCGGGAACCTGCCTCTTTCCGCTGACATTCAGGATTTTCACGAGGAGAAGATGAAAAAGCGCGGTGAGAAGGAGGGGCGTCAGCCCGGTTTTCAGATGGTGACCGATGATATTTATGCGATCGGCAAGGGCAGGCTGACCGGCAGACCGAGGGGGTAAATAAAAAATATGGCTAAAATAGAAGAGATACTGGTTTCTCCGGGGCTGGCCGGTTTCTTCTTTGATGATCAAAGAGCTATCAAAGAGGATGCCGAGCCCGACGGAGCTGCCTATCTGGGCAATCCTAAAACTGATGGTTTCACCCAGGTGCGGCAGGCAGGAGAATCGATATTGATTGAGATTTTGCTCTCCGATGGCAGCGTGGCCCGGGGTGATTGTGCCGCTGTTCAGTATTCGGGAACTGGTGGCCGGGACCCGTTATTTTTAAGTGAAGAGTTCATCCCGGTCATAAAAAATCATGTCAGACCGGAGCTGCTCGGCAGAGAGGCTGAAAATTTTGGAGAGCTGGCTGCTCTGGTGGAGGAAATGACGGTTGAGGGCCGTCAGCTTCACACCGCTCTTCGCTACGGTTTTTCCCAGGCTTTGCTGGATGCTGCAGCTCTCAGCCGGGGTATAACGCGCAGCGAGGTGTTAATTGATGAATATGATCTTACTCCTATTTTAGAGCCGGTCGATATATTTGTGCAGACGGGAGATAACCGCTACGAAAACGCTGATAAGGCTATCATAAAGAGGGCTGATGTGCTCCCGCATGGTTTGATCAACAATATCAAGAGAAAACTCGGCCAGGAAGGGGAAAAGCTTCTGGACTATATCAGGTGGTTGAAAAAAAGAGTTCGACAGCTGGGCAGCGAAAATTACAATCCGGTTTTTCATATAGATGTTTACGGGACTCTGGGCGAAGCATTTGCCGGTGATCTGGAGGCTATCTGTGAATTTTTAAGCAAGGCTGAGAGAGCTGCTGACCCCTACCAGCTCAGAATTGAAGGTCCCATAGATGCCGGCAACCGCCGCGACCAGGTAAAAAAACTTTCCAGGCTGCGCCGGCTGATCGATGAAAGCGGCTGCGATGTGGAAATAGTGGCCGATGAATGGTGTAATAAACTCGACGACATAATGTTATTTGCCGATGAACGGGCCGGTCACATGATTCAGATAAAAACACCGGATCTGGGAGGAATTCAGAACACCGTGAGAGCTATATTATACTGCCGCAGCAGAGGTCTTCTGGCCTATCAGGGCGGAACCTGCAACGAGACAGATATCTCCGCCCGAATCTGCACCGACGCGGCCCTGGCAGCGCGACCGGAACAGGTTCTGGCCAAACCGGGTATGGGTCTTGATGAAGGTCTTATGATCGTCAAAAATCAGATGCAGCGTACCCTGACCCGAATGGACTTCAACAGCGAAAGCAGATCCGGAAAGAGAAAGGGGAGTGGAGCAGTTGATTGATTGTTTCTCTCATGCGGTTTATCATGCTCCCCGGGGAAAGGACAGGCTAATATTTCTGGGCAACCATCTGAGCCAGTCCTATCTGCAGCCCAACGATCATCTGATCGGGGTGATAGGCAGACCTGGTTCCGGCAAATCTCTTCTGATAAAGGGGATGTTCCCCGGCCTGAATCTGACGAATGATGATGAAGGTATTAATGTTCGGCCGCTCCCGCTCTGGGAGGAGTTTGAACGCGACAATTTTTCTTCGCCCGCCTTTCATGTGGATATAAACTTTGAATCGGCTTTTATCCAGGCCGGCAATATAGCTCAGGCTGCCGAGAAAGCCATTCTTAAAAACAGAAGAGTGGTGATTGAGCATTTTGATAGAATTGTCGAATATATCGATATCATGCCGGATCTGCTCGTGGGCATCGGAGAGGAAGTTATTGTGGCCCGACCGGGAGTATTCGGTCCCACCGCAGCCGAGGTCAAAGAAATAGTCTTTTCCTCCCTGTTTAACCGGCAGATGGCTCATACCGCCGAGGATTTAACCGCTATGGTAATCGCGAACAAGGGTTATCCAAGGCCTCCCCTCCACAGCGATGTTAAAAGCGGTTTTGTACTTCAGTTTAATGAAAGACCGGGATTTTCCGTGAAACAAATCGAGCAGGAGGTCAATGAACTGATAAATGCTGAACTTTCGGTCGAATACATGGACGAGGAGACGATCAAGATCGGTGAGATGGTTACAACCTGTACGGGGCCCCGCATCCACGTAAAAAACACCAGTGATATCAAGGGGTACGATCTCTCCCTGGACCTGGAAAAAGATCCCAACACTGGTTTTTATCTGCTGGCCGGCAAGATAGGTCAGGACGATAATCCCTTTAATCTCAGCTGTCCGGAATGTTCGCCCCTGCGCTCTGATTCATAATATATTTTTAAAGAAAAAAAGGAGGCAGATTTATATTGACAGCATCACAATCCAGCAATTCTGACAGTCGCGATCTAAGACCGGTTAGAATTGAGAGAGGATACACCAAGTATGCAGAGGGTTCGGTTTTAATGAGTACAGGAGATACAAAGATTATCTGCACCGCCTCGGTCGAGGACGGTGTTCCCTATTTTTTGAGGGGGGAAGATCAGGGCTGGCTTACCGCGGAATATTCGCTTCTGCCCCGTTCGACCCAGGACCGGACAACCAGAGCTGCCGCCCGGGGTAAGAGAAGCGGCAGAACCCGTGAGATTCAGCGGCTGATCGGCCGTTCACTTCGGGCTGTAATAGATCTTGAGGCCATGGATGAGAGGACGATCTGGATAGATTGCGATGTTATTCAGGCCGATGGCGGAACCAGAACTGCTTCGATAACCGGCGGTTTTGTAGCTCTTTATGATTCTGTTGATTACATGATGGAGGAAGGTATTGTTTCGGAAAATCCCCTGAAGGAATTCACTGCAGCGACCAGCGTGGGCATAGTGGATGAGGATTATGTACTCGATCTCTGTTATGAGGAGGATTCCAGCGCTGATGTTGACATGAATGTAGTTATGACCGAATCGGGTAAGTTTATCGAAATTCAGGGTGCGGCTGAAGAGTCACCCTATACCCGTTCTGATCTGGATAAAATGCTGGAACTGGCAGAAGATGGCATCCAGGGTTTGATCGATGCTCAAAAGCGCGCTCTGGAGCTGATATGATGAGCGGATGCCGAAGGCTTTTTGTTGCAACCGGAAATAAAGATAAACTCAAAGAAATCGGGCAAAAATTCAGCGAGTTAAGCATGGAAATTCTCTCGCCTGAGAGCCTGGATCTTGAATTTGAGGTAGAGGAGACGGGCAGCACCCTGGCGGAGAATGCTCTGATAAAAGCCCGGGCCGGTGCCGGTGTTAGCGGTGTATTGACCCTGGCGGACGATACCGGGCTCATGGTCGATGCTCTCGATGGTGAACCCGGGGTTTATTCTGCCCGCTTTGCCGGTCCTCAAGCCAGTTATGAGGAGAATAACAATCACCTTCTATCCAGGCTGGAAGGTGTCAGGGAAGAAAACCGCACCGCCCGATTTGTGACTGCAGCGGCTTTGGTCGATCCTGATACAGGCAGGGAGCATACTGTCAGGGGAATCTGCCGCGGCAGAATTCTCGAGAAAAGAAGAGGAGAAGGGGGTTTTGGTTACGATCCGCTTTTTTATCTGCCCGATCTGGATATGACATTTGCAGAGCTGGATACAGAGTCAAAAAACGAAATAAGTCATAGGGCCCGGGCGCTCAGGCGGGTTAAGCTGCTGCTCGAACAAAATTATTTTGACAGGGAGGAATAAAACTTGCTTTTGAGGTCACTGCTCTTTATGCCGGGAAATAACGCAAAAATATTGAATAAAGTCGAAGATGTGCAGGCCGATGCAGTAATTCTCGATCTGGAGGATGCTGTCTCCTCTCAGGATAAGGAAAAAGCCCGGGAGCTGGTGGAAAACAGATTGATCGAGCTCGAAAATTCAGTCGGACATCCCGATATATTTGTGCGTGTGAATGGACCATTAAAAAAGCAGTGGCCCGAAGACTGCAGGGCGGCTATCAGACCGGCTCTGGATGGGCTGATACTGCCCATGGCCGAAAAAGCCGGTGATATTCAAAGGTTTACGGGAGTTTTGGAAGCGGTGGCTTCCCGGAGGTCTGAGGTAGAGCTGGACGATATCGATATAATTTTGCTGGTGGAGACAGCCAGAGGGGTTCTCAATCTTGAGAAAATGCTGGAGAGTTCTGAGCTCATTTCAGGAGCGGCACTGGGGGGAGAGGATTTTGCCCTTGATCTCGGCGTCAGCCGGACGCGTACAGGAGAAGAGCTGCAGCAGGCTCGATCTCAGCTCGTCATGGCCGCCAGTGCTGCCGGTAAACTGGCGGTGGATACCGTATTTGCCGACATCGATGATAAAGAAGGGTTGAGAGAAGATGCCGGCCGGGCGGCAGCGCTGGGATTTGACGGCAAACTGGCAGTTCACCCCGCCCAGGCGGAGATAATAAATGAGATTTTTGCGCCCGATAGGGAGGAAATCGAGCTGGCCCGCAGGATTGTGAAAGCTTTTGAAGAATCCGGAGATAAAGCAGGCGGTGTGATGAAGGTGGAAGGAAAGATGGTCGATGAACCTGTATACAGGAGAGCGAAAGAACTGCTAAAACTCTGTGAATAAGAGTTTTGAAAGAAGAGAAGCTGCAGTTATTTTAAAAAACTACATAATTTTAGGGGGAATATTCATGGCCAGAGTTCTTGAACATCTGGGCAAGGAATTTATAGAAAAAAAAGGTTTTCCCATCCCGAATTCCGGAGTGGCTGAAAGTCCTCAGGAGGCCGAAGAGATTCACAGAAAACTGGATGACGATGTGGTAATCAAAGCACTCGTGCCGGCCGGCAAGAGAAAAAAAGCGGGAGCGATAAAATTTCCGGAAGATCCGCAGGAAACCCGCAGTGCTGCCCGGGAAATACTCGGTATGACGGTACAGGAATTTCCCGTCGAAAAAGTTTTAATAGAGGAAAGGCTGGAGATAAAATCAGAGCTTTATCTCTCCATCATCTATGACAAAGAAAATCGCCAGCCGCTGGTCATAGCCAGCACCGAGGGAGGGATTGATGTAGAGGAGATGAGCTCAAAATATCCTGAGCGGATTAAAAAAGCCGGAGTTCATCCCTTCCGGGGGCTGCCGGATTACAGGGCCAGAGAACTCTGGAGCGAGCTGGGTTTCAGCGGCGAGCTTTTGAGGAAATTGACCCACATTACCGTAAGATTATTCGAGGCTTTTTATGAGTATGACTGCACCACCCTGGAGATAAATCCATTGGTAGTTACAGAAAAAGAAGAGGTGGTAGGAGCCGATTGCGTGATGGCCGCCGATGATCTGGCTATGTTCCGTCAGAAGGAGCTTTCTGAACGCGTCCAGGTCGGAAGTGAGCGCATCTGGAGGCCGCTGACAGAGCTGGAAAAGAGAGTGGTTGAGGTTAATGAGCGCGATCCTTACCGCGGCACGGCCCGCTATATAGAGCTCGAGGAAGGAGAGGTGGGTTTTATGTGCGGCGGTGGAGGAGGAAGTCTTGTTATGTTCGACACCCTGATCAATTTGGGTTTGAGCCCCTCCAACTACACCGAATTCGGCGGCAACCCCCCTGTAAGAAAAGTGCGGGGGCTGGCCAAAGCCATTCTCTCCAAGGATAGCGTGGAAGGGCTTTTGGTCTGCTGCAACATCACCAATAACACCCAGGTCGATAATGTTGCTCAGGGTGTAAAAGAAGCCCTGGAGGAGAAGGAGCTGGATCCGGCTGAATTTCCGGTCATGGTCAGATTTGCCGGTGTCAACGATGAGCGCGGGAAAGAAATATTTGAAAGCGCCGGCATAGAATATCACGGAGAGGATATCACTATGCCCCGGGCCGGCAGGCTCATGAAGGAAAAACTGGAAGAATTTAATCGGCAGGAGGGAGAGCAATAATGGGAATACTGGTTGATAAAAACACTTCAGTTTTAATACAGGGCATTACCGGCAGAGAAGCTTCCATGGTGGCCGGACATATGCAGGATTACGGGACCGATATAACTGCGGGAGTTACTCCCGGCAAAGGCGGGGAGGTAGTGGCCGGAGTCCCGGTCTTTGATACCGTGAGAGAAGCCAGCAAGGACAATGAAGTCGATGTCTCTCTCATTTATGTTCCCCCGGCCTTCGTCCTCGATGCTGTCAGGGAAACTCTCGCAGCCGGGATAAAGAAGATGGTCATAATAACGGAGAATATTCCCCAGCAGGATGTGGTGAAAATTCTTCATCTGGCCGGTGAAGCTGACGCCAGGATTATCGGTCCGAATACGGTCGGACTGATAAATCCCGCTGCCAGAGTCAAACTGGGAGCTATAGGTGGGGATAATCCCGACAGATGCTTTGTTCCCGGCAATGTAGGTGTTATTTCACGCAGCGGAGGCATGACTGCTGAAACTTCCTGGATGATAAAAAGAGCTGGCAGGGGAGTTTCAACCTCGGTAGGAATCGGCGGAGACCCGATGATAGGATCGCCGCCTAAAGACTTATTGAAATTATTCGAGCAGGATGAGGAGACTGAAGCTGTGGTGATGTTTTCCGAGCCCGGCACCCATTTTGAGCGAGATGTGGCGGAGTTTTTGGAGAGGGGCGGCTTCACCAAGCCGCTGATAGTTTACGTGGCCGGTAAATTCACCGAGGAGATGCCGCAGGGCACCGTTTTTGGCCATGCTGGAGCCATCATTGAAGATGAAAGCAGCAAACCCTCACACAAGATGGAGAGGTTGAAAAAAGCCGGCGCGAGTATAGCCCATGATTACGATGAGATACTGGATTATGTTTCTGAATTATAAGATGAACTTTGAACAGAATAGTTTGAAAATGACAGAGACTGTTGACTAAGTTTATCTAATATGATAGGATATCTTGTGAAGTAGGAAAAAATAATATATTTACAGTGCGCCCGTAGCTCAGCCCGGACAGAGCAACGGACTTCTAATCCGTAGGTCACAGGTTCGAATCCTGTCGGGCGCACCATTTTTATTTATTCATATATCAACGAAAAGAGGCCCCGCCAAAATAACTGGCGAGGCCTTTAAAATTATTACTTGCACCAATTTCGAACCCGAAATTATTATTTCCCGGCTTTTTGAAGTATCTCAACTGCTTTATCTCTGTTCCTTCATAGAAACATGTGAGTAAATATTTAAAGTGGTTTCAACTCTTCTTAATGCTATTGCTTCCGGTGTTAAAAACATCGGGTCTTCACTGCCTGAAAAGGCGGCATTTCTTTTTTTATACTGTTTTAATTTTGTATGGCAGACAAAATTCCGGTAACAAAAAGTGGAAGGTTCGAGTATATTATAGAATGCTATGATAACCATTATCTGGCCGAAAATTAAACTTATGCCGGGGAAAAATTTCATTGTGAACGCAGCTTTATATCTTACAGTACAACTAAATGAGGTTTTTACACACCCATCAGCCAACTGAAGACAAGAAGATCCATATCTTAACTTACTGCCCGATACCTCGGGGGAACTTCACTGGGGGATTTCCCTGCTGTGGTGGACATCACTTTATATCTTAATGTCATAATATCTGCTGGTTTATCAGGAGATAGATAGATGATCGGGCAAAGATTTTGATTATTTTGCAGGAAATCTTTCTGTTATCATTGAATATAAAAAATGAGGCGTAAAAAAGTGAGCTAAAAAATTAAAATTTAATATAAGGCAGTCGGGTGCCCCCGGTCACGGCCGGAGGAGAATAGGGAATCAGGTGCAAAGCCTGAACGGGCCCGCCACTGTAACCGGCATCAATCTGAATTTAAAGACCACTTAAATATTTTAGTATTTAGGGAAGGGATAAATTCAGATTTAAGCTGGAAGTCAGGAGACCTGCCCGCTGGCCTATTGACCTACTTGTTCTTCGATGGCAAGAAAGGTAGGGAATTAGAGCAGGATTATTGTTTTCTGTTTGTTTATTACCCGCTAATTACCCTCAGCTGGGATTATTTTGATTCAGATTGGGGGTTGAATGTTTTTTAGTTTCAATTTGTAAGTTTTTTTATTTAGCCTCCTGCCTAATTTTTACTCCTCTCCACCTGTCATTGAAGGTGGGGTTTTTTTATTGAAAATTTAATTCCGGGCGGTTTAAATTAATTTAACAAAGGAGTGGTGAATTATTCACATCTCAGAGGGAGTACTGTCGGCACCTGTTCTGGCGGCCGGGATGGCGGCGGGCACAGCCGGGGTGGCGGTCGGTCTCAAAAATATGAATGAAGATCAGATTCCCCGGGCGGCCATAGTAAGTGCGGCTTTATTTGTGGCCTCTTTGATCCATGTTCCTCTTGGGCCCAGCAGTGTGCACCTGATTTTAAATGGAATTGCCGGCATATTACTCGGCTGGGTGGCTTTTCCGGCAATGCTGGTAGCTTTATTTTTGCAGGCGGTTTTATTTCAGCACGGTGGCTTTACTGTATTAGGTGTCAATCTTGTCAATGTGGCTTTACCGGCTGTTCTGGCTGGTTATTTATTCAGACTGGTTTTTGCCAAAAGCCGGGCGAATAAAAAGATTTTAGGTGCAGCGGCAGCACTGAGCGGGGCGCTGGCGGTTTTACTTACGGTATTGATGGTGGTTTTAACTCTGATTTTGTCGGACGCCGGGGCGTTCAGTGAGCTGGCCGGTTTAATTTTTGTTTCTCATCTGCCTGTAATCATAATTGAAGGTTTTTTGAGCGGAATGCTGGTAGTATTTGTGCTGAAAGTAAAACCGGGAATTATGAGAACGGAAAAGCTGTCAGCGATAAAATGATAAGCGAGGCGGGAAATTATGCTTACTGCTGAATTTTCCCGGGGAGATAGTCTTATTCACAGCCTGGATCCCCGGATAAAAATAGTAATCCTGGTGATGATGGCCGCAGTCACGGCTGCAGGAAAGAATTTATTTATGCTCGTCTCAGCTCTCGTTTTTTCTCTGGTGCTGGTCCTGGCGGCTGGTTTAAGAACAAAAAAAGTGATCAAACGTCTTTCGCTCTTGAATATTTTTATAGTCAGTATCTGGATTCTGATACCTTTTACCTATCCAGGAGAGGTGCTGGCAGCAGCTGGCCCTTTTACAGTAACTTCCGATGGTATTATTTATGCTCTGCGCATCACTCTGCGGTCCAATGCCGTCATGCTGGCAGTTTTTGCTCTGCTTTCAACTTCTTCAGTATCTTCATTAATGCAGGCTCTTAAATATTTTCATGTCCCCAAAAAACTTATTTATCTATTTTTCTTCGTATACCGCTATATTTTTGTGCTCCAAGATGAATTTAGCAATATGCAGAAATCCGTTGAGGGCCGGGGTTTTACGCCTGCAACCTCAGTGCACTGCTACAAAACTTATGCATTTTTGATCGGTATGCTGCTCATTAAAAGTTATGAGCGAGCCGCAAGAGTTTATCAGGCCATGCTGGCCCGCGGTTTCAAAGGGGAATTTTATGTGAAGGATGAGCTTGAGTTTTCTGCTGGCGATGTGCTGGTTTTTTCCTGCGGCTTTCTGCTAATGGTATTATTTTTTGAGCTGGAATTCGGTGTTTTTATTTGAAAAATTCAGAGAGGAGTTTTAATATGAAGATGTCGGCTGAAAATTTAACTGCAAAAGTCATGCTTCCGAACACGGCCAGAAGCAAAAAATTTTTAGCTTTAACCGTAATATTGGCAGCAGCTGTTTTACTGATGATGACGGGCGAAGCTTCAGCTCACAGAATGATGATAGAGGAAATTTCCGAAGGGAAAATAGAAGTGGGATTTGATGATGGAACTGTGGCAGAAAATGTCGAAGTCGAGCTGTATGACGGAGAAGAAAACCTGGTCGATGAGGGCGTGACCGATGAAGAGGGTATTTATGAATTCGATACTGCCATGGAGGTAGAGCGTATAGTTGCTTCTGATGATATGGGACATAGGGCAGTTTTAACGCCTGAGTCCGACCAGGAGAACAAGAATTTTCTGCAGGTTTTGCCTCTGTGGTTGAGGACTTCTACAGGGGTGGGAATTTTGCTGTTAATTGCGGGCGCTGGCAAATTTTATAAAGCCAGAAAGGCGTAACGTGTTTTGGAGGATAGAATGGATCGAATTATAGAAGTAAAAAATTTGGCTTATACCTATAATGATGGGACTGAGGCTCTGCAGGATGTCAACTTTGCTGTAAAGCCCAACTCCCGGGTGGCTGTACTGGGACCAAATGGTGCCGGTAAATCAACCCTTTTATTTCACCTCAATGCTCTTTATCTGGCTCAAAAAGGGGAAGTATATATCAAATCCAGAAAGATAGGTGAAAAGCATAAAGACTGGGTGAGAAAACTGGTCGGCCTGGTTATGCAGGATCCTGATGATCAGGTTTTCTCCACAACTGTTTATGAAGATGTTGCTTTTGGACTGGTCAACTTTGGCTGGCAGGACAGGGATAAAATTGATAAAAAGGTAAAGCAGGCTTTAAAATCTGTCGATATATTGAATTTGCAGGATAAAAATCCTCATCATCTCAGTTATGGTCAGAAAAAAAGGGCGGCAATAGCCGGTATTCTGGCGGTTAAGCCGGAAATAGTTATTTTTGATGAACCTCTCTCCTATCTTGATCCTGCCGGCCAGAAAACATTGCGCCGGATTCTGGCCGATCTGTATGGGGAGGGCAAAACTCTTCTCGTGGTAACCCATGACTTAGATTTTGCAGTAGAATGGGCCGATAAAATTATTATTATGAAAAAAGGGGAAATTTTCTACAGCGGGGATTATGAAATATTTGCCCGGCCGGATATGATCGAAGAAGCTGATCTGCGGCTTCCGAAGATCATGGAGCTGCTGCAGGAGCTGGAAGGGGTCGATTTGAAGCGGCTGGAAAATCCCCCTCGAGACGTCCGGGAAGCAGCAGAATATCTGAATAATTTGCCTGGATGATTGTCCGGGTTATTATCGAGCTTTTTTAGTATTTTTGCAGGAGAATTCTGTGTTATCTTTAAACAAATAATAACACGAAATTTTTAAACTTAATATTTCAGAAGCCGGGTGCCTCCGGTCACGGCCGGAGGAGAATAGGGAATCAGGTGCAAATCCTGAGCGGGCCCGCCACTGTAACCAGCAAGCATTTGTATATTTTCCTGGATTTAAAAGGCCACTTGAATACCAGTGTATTCAGGGAAGGCATAAATTCAGGGATGAGCTGGAAGTCAGGAGACCTGCCTGGTTATCTTCCTACAATTCTTCGATGGCAGGAAGAGTAGGTGAGAATATTCTGATTCGGCCTGGATGATGTTTTATTGAGCTTTATATGAATGTATAATCGATTATTCCAGGATTAAGGAATTAAGGGTTTCAGCCGAATTGGATATTTATCCTTATCTCACTCAACCTCTATCGGGTTGAGATTTATTTATTTTGGCCCGCAGAATAAATGCCGGCTGCTGATAAAATTGCAAGAAAAAGGGAGGTGAATAAATGGTATAATCATGGGAATGAAACGATCACAACTGCTGTATTAAATTTATAACATTTACAAAGGAGGATTAAATATGCTCAAGAAATTAGCCATAGTTTTAACGATTTCAGTAATTATCCTGACGTTTAACTTCCTGGGTATCGCTGAAGAGATCCAGGCCCATGAAATTATTCTGGATTTTCCTCAGCAGATCGAAGTTGAAGAGGAAGTTGATATAGAAATAAGTTTCGGGCATTTTCCTGAGATGTATGATTATGAACACTCATTTTTTGCTGAGCTGGAAAATGGCGAGCTGAAGGTTATAAAACCTGATGGTTCCGAAAAGGAGCTGGGATTTACCAGGGAAATGGAGGAGGCCTATTCAGCAGCATTTACCCCATCAGAAGCGGGCATATACTGGCTGACTTTTACCAGCAAAAGGCCGGTAGTGGATAGAACCGATGATGGTGATGGCAAACAGCTGCGTTATTATGATGCCAAAGCTCCGCTGAAAGTTTCGGCTGACGAGGAAGATCTGGCTGTTCCCGAGACAGATCTGGCAGTTGAAGTGGTTAGCGCAGGAAACATTCAAAATAATGCGGGTGAGGAGATCACCCTGCAGGTCCTGTATGAGGGAGAACCGGCCGCTGATCAATCTCTGTCAGTTGTTAGTCCTCTGGAAGAGGTGCAGACCTACACCACAGATGAGAAGGGCGAATTTGTTTTCACCCCTGAAGAGGAGGGGGTCTGGTTTATTCATGTCAGCAACCTGACAGATACAGAAAAAGAGGGTGAGTTTGGCGGGGAAGATTATGACAGAATTCGTTATAATTCCGCCTTTTATATGGAGATCGAGGAAGAAGAAGGATGGTTATTCTAAAATCCTCAGAGTCGAATATTTTATGTTGGCAGGGAGCTTTAAGCCCCCTGTATTTTTTTGTTTTTTCGTTGAAAATGAGTTTTAGTTTTACAAACGATTTCTGGAGAAGAACCTAATTTTTTTTAGATGTCTTACTGTGGCTGTATTGTTAAACCCACCTGCACATTAAAACAAACACAAAGGCACCGGATGCACAAAAATATATTCATATAAACATGTGCGATGACGATTTAAACTTATCTGCCTCAAATTTTTCAGGGCGAGATCAACAGATCAAAATTCCTGTAACTGCCTGAACCAGGACGTTTTGCCGGGTTTTGAGCATTTATTTTTGGTTTTGGGCAATTCTGGAACGAAAAATGCGTAAATAGTGGGTGGATACATGCATACAATAGCAATATCACTGATAATCAACAGGGAGACCCAGGAAGAGATCGAAATCGCTGGGGGAAATTATTAAAAAAACAGGAGGTATCCAATATGGACTGCCAGTGCGGAGAGCAAAGAGAAGACCTGCAGAAATTTTTGCAGCCTCTGGAGGAGATTTTAACTGAGTATGAAAAAAGCAGTGAAAATGAGCAGCTTTTTGAAAATGAGCAAAAAGAAAAGCATTTAATCCCCATATTACAGGAAGCTCAGGAGGAATATGATTACCTGCCTCAGGATGCTTTGAGGAGGATTGCCGGTCATCTTGACCTCTCTATGAGTGAAATATATGGGGTTGTAACTTTTTATACACAATTTCATCTGCAGCCCCGGGGTGAACATATCATTCAAATCTGCACAGGCACCGCCTGTCATGTTCGGGGGGCAGAAGAAATTGTCAGGGAGATGGAAAA
The DNA here is from genome assembly GCF_900103135.1 of Halarsenatibacter silvermanii. Lineage (NCBI taxonomy): Bacteria > Bacillati > Bacillota > Clostridia > Halanaerobiales > Halarsenatibacteraceae > Halarsenatibacter > Halarsenatibacter silvermanii. Next base: position 22,717 of record NZ_FNGO01000017.1, read on the forward strand.
AGAGCTGGGAATCAGCAGCGGTGAAACGACAGATGATCTGAAATTCACTCTTTCGACAGTAGCCTGTATCGGAGCCTGTGGTCTGGCTCCTGTAATTATGATCAACGAGGAAACATACGGCCGACTTACCCCCGACGAGGTGCCGGAAATTTTAAATCAGTATAAATCATGAGAGAACTGTCTCTTCACCTGCTGGATATTGCTCAGAATTCCATCCGGGCCGGGGCCGGCCAGATAGAGATCAAAATCAAGGAGGACGTTCCGGAAAATATTTTGCTGATAGTCATACTGGATGATGGGCGGGGGATAGATGAAGAGAGTGTAGAAAAAATTGTTGATCCTTTTGTGACCACCAGAAAGACCAGAGAGGTGGGGCTGGGGCTTTCTCTATTCAAGGAAACTGCTGAATTGTGTGGAGGCAGTCTCAGAATTGATTCTAAACCGGGTGAAGGGACTTCTGTAACTGCCGAATTTGAATATGACCATCTGGACCGTCCTCCCCTGGGTTCTATCGCTGAAACGCTGGTCTCTTTAATCGCGGTAAATCCCGACCTGGAGATCATTTACCAGCATCAAAAGGATGGTCAGAGTTTTTATTTTTCTACCGGGGAAGTCAAAGCAGAACTGCAGGATGTTGATATCCAGAAACCCCGGATTTTAAAGTGGCTGGAAGAATATCTGAGAGATAATATCGCTGAGGTTAGAGGCTGATCTCATTTAGTTATAGATTGATAAATTCCCTCTGGAGGTGAGATACTTGAAGTCACTGGATGAGTTGAGAGAATTACGCAAAGAAGTTAAAGAGGATTTAAAGAACAGATCAAAGAAAGAAAAACCCGAGATAATAATTGGCATGGGGACATGCGGAATATCGGCCGGGGCCAGAGAAATTTTAAAAACGGTTCTTGATGAAATCAAAAAAAGAGATTTGGACATTGCAGTAACTCAAACAGGATGTATAGGAATGTGCGAAAAAGAACCGCTGCTGGATGTCAAACTTCCGGATCAGAGCAGAATTACCTATGGCCATCTGGATCCAGAGGATGTGCAGAAGATAATAGTGCAGCATGTTATAAATGGAGAGATTGTGGAGGAGCTGGCTTTAGCCCGCCTGGAAGATTAAACTAATATTAAATAGAGCAAACAACCCGGTAAAGGAGGAATGGCAGATGAAAGAAACGTTTTATCGCTCACATGTTTTGGTCTGTACCGGAACCGGCTGCAGCTCTGCCGGGGCACAAAAGCTGAAATTTGAGCTGGAAGATCAGCTAGCAGATAGAGATCTACAGGATGAAATAAAGATTGTTGAAACAGGATGCCACGGTTTTTGCGAAAAAGGTCCAATAATAATTATATATCCTGAAGGCGTTTTTTATTGTGAGGTCGACGTCGCTGACATAGAGGAAGTAGTCGAAGAACATCTGCTTAAAGGCAGGACAGTTGATAGATTATTATACAGAGAAACGGATACTGAAGAGAAAATACCGACTTACCAGGATATAGACTTTTATAAAAAGCAGCAGCAGATTGTGCTGGCAAACTGCGGTAAAATTGACCCGGAAAATATAGATGAATACATTGCCCGGGGTGGTTATGAAGCAGCCGGTATAGCTCTGACCGAGATGAGCCCGGAAAAAGTCGTTGAAGAAATAAAAAACTCAGGTTTAAGAGGCCGGGGTGGAGCAGGCTTTCCCACCGGTCACAAGTGGGATTTTGCTCATCAGGCTCAGTCTGAGAAAAAATACATTGTCTGTAATGCTGATGAGGGAGACCCGGGTGCTTTTATGGATCGAAGCCTTTTAGAAGGTGATCCCCACAGTGTAATAGAGGGCATGATAGTGGGTAGTTATGCCATCGGAGCCGATGAAGGTTATATCTATATCAGAGCCGAGTACCCTCTCGCTATTGAACGTCTGGAAAAAGCTCTGAAAGATGCCCGTGATTACGGACTGCTGGGCGAGGATATTTTTGGCAGCGGTCATAATTTCCAGCTGCATATCAAAGAAGGAGCCGGTGCTTTTGTCTGTGGAGAAGAGACCGCTCTTATGGCTTCTATAGAAGGAAAGCGGGGAATGCCCAGGCCTCGACCTCCTTATCCGGCTCAGAGGGGTCTCTGGGGCAAGCCCACCAATATAAACAATGTGGAAACATATGCTAATGTTCCTTTCATATTAAGAGAAGGTGCAGATAAATTTAGAGAAATAGGAACAGAGGAGAGTCCGGGTACAAAGGTTTTTGCTCTTACCGGCAAAATTCAAAATACCGGTCTGCTGGAAATTCCCATGGGGACCACGCTCAGAGAAGTTATTTTTGATATAGGAGGTGGCCCGGACGAGGGCAAAGAGTTTAAGGCTGTGCAGACTGGAGGACCATCTGGGGGCTGTATTCCGGCAGATTATTTAGATCTATCGATAGATTTTGATTCCTTGTGAAAGTGGGTTCGATGATGGGCTCAGGAGGCATGGTTGTCATGGACGATGATACGTGTATGGTAGATGTGGCCCGCTTTTTCCTCGATTTTACCCAGGGCGAGTCCTGCGGTAAATGCACTCCCTGCCGGGAAGGAACGAAGAGAATGCTGGAAATACTGGAGAGAATCTGTGACGGTGAGGGCAAAAAAGGAGATGTTGAGCTGCTGGAGGAGCTGGGTGAGCATATAAAAGATACCGCCCTCTGTGGTCTGGGAAAATCCGCTGCCAATCCTGTTTTGAGCACCATTAAATATTTTCGCCAGGAGTATGAAGCTCATATCTATGATGAAGACTGTCCGGCTGGAGCCTGTCCTGATCTGGCGGGTGCATATGTGATTTCTGACGATTTATGTGTGGTCTGCGGTAAGTGTGCCCGCGCCTGCCCGACAGATGCCATAACTACAAATGAGGAAACCTGTTTAATTGATGAGTAAGCCTGTATTTCATGCAGCGCCTGTGCAGATGAGTGTCCGGTAGACGCGATAGAACAGAAATAAAGCAGGTCAAAGGAGGTTATAATCGGTGAGCGAGATAAAACTAACAATTGACGATGAACAGATTGAAGTTGAAGAAGGCATAACAGTGCTGGATGCTGCCAGGAAAGCGGGAATTGAAATTCCCAGTCTCTGTTACCATCCAGATCTCACTCTACATGGAGCCTGCCGGGTTTGTGAAGTGGAAGATTTGGGCAATGATAGGACTATTGCCAGCTGCGTAACACCCGTGCAGGAAGGTATGATCATAAGCACCCGCAGCAGGAGGGCCCGCAAAGCACGCCGGCGCAACGTTACTTTATTGCTGGCCAATCATCCCAATGACTGTCTGGGGTGTGATCGCAGCGGGAGCTGTGAATTGCAGGATATAGCACATGATCTCAGCATTCGCACCCGGGAAATAGAAAAATATGAAGGTGAAAAAAGGGATGTTCCTGAAGATAGAACTGGACCTGCTCTGGTGAGAGAACCAAACAAATGCATTCTCTGCGGCCGCTGTGTGCGGGTCTGTGAAGAGATGCAGGGTGTTTCTGCTTTGCAGTTCAGCAGGCGTGGTTTTGATTCCATTGTCTCCACAGCTTTCGACCTGCCCCAGAGTGAAGTAAATTGTTCAAACTGCGGTCAATGTGCTACCATATGTCCTGTAGGAGCAATTGTAGAGAAAAATGAGATATACCCTGTCTGGCAGGCTTTAGAAGATGAAGACAAACATGTAATAGTACAGACAGCTCCTTCCATTCAGGCCACGATCGGCGAGTCTTTTGGCATGAAACCAGGATTGGTGGTCACCGGAAAACTGGTGGCAGCTTTAAGGAAACTGGGGTTTGATCGGGTTTTCTCCACTGAGTTTACCGCTGACCTGACCATTATGGAAGAAGGGCATGAATTTCTGCAGCGGCTGGAGGGAGATAACAATCTTCCTCATATAACATCCTGCTGTCCTGGCTGGGTGAAATTTGCCGAGCATAACTATTCCGATCTTCTGGATCATCTTTCCTCAGCCAAATCTCCCCAGCAGATGTTCTCAGCGCTTTCCAAAACATACTATGCCGATCTGGCAGGCATCGATCCAGAATCGATATATACAGTTTCTGTTATGCCCTGTACGGCCAAAAAATTTGAGAAGGAAAGAGAAAATATCAATGCCGGGTCCTACAAAAATACTGATGCGGTTTTAACGACCAGGGAACTTTCTTTGATGATAAAAGAGATAGGCATTGATTTTACATCTCTGGAAGATGAGGAATACGATGAACTGCTGGGTAAAGCTACAGGAGCGGGCACGATTTTCGGCACTACCGGTGGAGTTACCGAAGCAGCAGTGAGGATGGTCAAAGAAAAGTTGACAGGGCAGACTCTGGAAAGACTGGATCTGGGCTTTAGAGGAATACAGGAGGCCGAGGTCAAAATCGGAGATAGAGATTTGAAGCTGGCCATCGTCAGCGGTCTGCAGGAAGCCTCTCAGATCATGGATGAGGTGCGGAAAGGTGAATCGGAATATGATTTTATAGAGGTCATGGCCTGTCCCCATGGCTGTGTTGGTGGAGGGGGTCAGCCACTGCTGGCTGACGAAGAGAAGAAAGATGCTCGCGGAGAGGGACTGGGTAGCATCGATGAGCATAAATATATTCGCAAATCCCATGAAAATCCGATGATTAAAAAAGTTTATGAAGAATTCCTGGAAGAACCCCTGAGCAATAAAGCCCACCGCATTTTGCATGCCGAATTCAAAGACCGGCCTAAGACTTAAATAAGGCTGAATCCGGAGGGAGGATCGACGATGACAATCCAGGATATCGAAGAACTTTTAGATTTGAAAACGATTGTGGAAGGGGATTCCAGCCTGGAGGTGAAGACTGCCTGCGGAGCTGATTTGATGAGCGATGTTTTGGCTTTTTCCACCCGGAAAACCGTACTCCTGACCGGATTGACAAACCCTCAGGTGGTGCGCACCGCCGAGATGGTCGATATCAGGGTTATCATTTTTGTGCGCGATAAAAATCCGGAAAAGAAGACTGTAGAGCTGGCCCGCCAGAAGAATATAGCGCTCTATCGGGCCAGCGATTCACTTTTTGCCTGCTGTGGCATCTTATATCAGGCCGGAGTTCAGCCTGAAAAGATAAAGAGCTTTTATTAAAGGGGCGAAAACAAGTTATGGGCAAAAATATTATCCTGGAGGAAGAGGTTGAAGCCCAAAATTTTGAACGGGGTGGAGAGGTATCAAGCCTTCTCAAAACCCTGCTAACCAGGCTAAATATTGAGCCTGAGATAATTCGTATATCTTCTATAATCACCTATGAGCTGGAAATGAATATTATTATTCACTCCCGGGGAGGAAAGATTAAAGTATCTGCGGAGAAGGAAAAATTGCAGATCAATGCGATTGATCAGGGGCCGGGAATAGAGAATATAAATCGGGCGCTGCAGCCTGGCTTTTCTACTGCCGATCAGGATGTCAGAGAGCTGGGGTTTGGAGCTGGAATGGGGCTCAATAACGTTGATGAATATTCGGATGATTTAAAGATTTATTCTGACGGAGGAACAACTGTTAAAAGCACTGTTTTTCTCGGGCGGGAGGATGAAAAGGATGTCTGAAATTCATTCAGTGCTTTTAAAAGAAGAAAAGTGTGAGGGCTGCACCAACTGTGTGAAGGACTGCCCGACAAATGCTATTCGTGTCCACGGAGGCAAAGCTGATATCAAGGATGATCTCTGCATAGACTGTGCAGAATGTATACGCACCTGCGAACATAATGCCAAGTATATTGAAGCTGATCGGCTGGACCAGATCGATAATTATAAGTATACAGCCGCTTTAATCCCGCCCAGTTTTTACGGGCAGTTTAAAGAAAACTCCAGCCCCGGACAGATAATGAAAGGGCTGAAGAATTTGGGCTTCACAGAAGTATATAATGTTGCCAGAGCGGCAGAAGCTCTTGCCCGGAGGACAGCCTCCTTCCTGAAAGAGAGAGATCAATTTTACATATCCTCCTCCTGTCCTGTAGTTGTGCGCCTGGTGCAGAAGATATATCCTGAGCTGGTAGATCATCTTCTGCCCTTTAAATCTCCGGTGGAGATGACAGCCCGAAAAGCTCGAGAGGAAATAAAACAGGAGACCGGGCTTTCGGTATCAAATATCGGCATATTTTTCATAACTCCCTGTTCGGCCAAGTTAACTTCGGTTAAGCTGGCTTTAGGTCAGGAAAAAAGCCAGCTGGACGGGGCAATAGCTGTCAGAGAAATTTATGAACATCTCTATCCCTTTTTGCAGTCCCATGACAGGGGAGAGAACGAGAATAAAAAGCGAACAGATAAACTGGATACCTCTTTTCTTCCCGCAGCCGGCATTAAGTGGGGTCAGAGCGGAGGGGAAGGGGATTTGCTGCAGAACCTGGAACAGCCTGGGGCCCTTACGGTTTCAGGCCTGGATGAGGTACGTAAGGCTCTGGATGAACTGGTTCGGAATAATTTAACCGGAGTAAAATATCTTGAGATGGTCTCCTGTCCTCAGGGCTGTGTAGGAGGAGTTTTAAACATCGTCAATCCCTATCAGGCCAAATACAATATACGTACACTTGTCCGTTCCGCGGAGGAGAAGCTCTCTGTTTCCAGCCCGGAATTTTCGGAATATGATTATGAACTGCGGCAGGGATTTAGCTCTGATCAGCGGGGTGAACTTGATGCGGATATGGAAAAAGCACTGGAAAAACTGGCCCGGCTGGAGGAAGAAGAAGAGGTGCTTCCCGGTCTGAATTGTGCTTCCTGTGGAGCACCTGATTGTGAAACACTGGCTGAAGATATTGTCAAAGGTGAAGCGGAGAGGATAGACTGTATCTTCATGCTCAGACAGAAGATTCAGAGGCTGGCCGAACAGGTTTCCAATTTGAGCCGGGAGCTGCCGCCGGTTTTCTCCGAGGAGGACAAAACTGCCAGGGATAAATCCAGGGGTAATAATATTTGAGTTTGGCCGGATGGAAATTGAACTGTAAGAGCATTAAATAAAATGGCGAGGAGTTGTTAACTATCAGGGTAAAAGATCTGGTTCAGAAGCTTAATTTAGAGGTAGTGGTGAAATCTGATCTGGAACAGGAAGTTACTGACGGTTACTGTGGAGATCTTTTGAGCAATGTGATGTCAGAGCTTACTGCTGGCAGTCTGTGGATTACCATTCAGGGCCATCAAAATGCAGCGGCAGTGGCTTTGCTGGCTGAGGCAGCCGGCATCATTATTGCAGAAAATTTCTCGATCAGCGACGATATGAAAAAGAGGGCCCGGGAAAAGGGGATCAATGTCCTGCGCAGTCCGGAAAATGCCTATCATCTCTCCGGAAAACTCTATGAACTGGGTGTGGGCCGTGAAGAGAAACAGGATATTTGACCTCAATTTACATATTCATACCGTACTATCTCCCTGTGCTGATCTGAATATGACACCAGGTCTTATTATTGAAAGAGCTCTTGAGGAAGAGCTGGATATTATTGCTATAACCGATCATAATTCAGCCGGCAATCTGGAAGTGTTATTAAAATTGGCCGACGGAGAGAAGTTAAGAGTAATTCCGGGACTGGAAATCGAAACCAGGGAGGAAGTGCACTATCTCTGCCTGGTGGAAAAGCTGGAGCAGGCTGTAAGAATTCAGAATTTTGTTCATGAACAACTGCCGGAGCAAAAAAACAGAGAGGAGTATTTTGGTTATCAGATAAAAACCAACCTCAAGGATGAATATGAGGAGAAAGAAAAATTAATGCTGGCTGCAGCAGCTGATATAACGATCTCCGAACTGCAGGATAGAGTTAAAAAAGAAAACGGACTTTTGATACCATCTCATGTCCTGCGGAGTCAGGGTTTGATATATCAGCTGGGTTTTATACCTCCGCAGCTCGACCTGCCTGTTCTGGAGGTCAATGACCGGTCTGAAATTCCTGAATTGCGCCAGCAGTATCCGGATAGAGTTTTTATTAAAAACCAGGATAGCCACCGGCCGCGAGAAATCAAAAAAGGATTTTCGCTGAAGATGGAAGACCCAGGCTTTAAATCCCTTAAAAAAGCTTTGACCTCTCAAAGGCAGTCCAATATAATTTTGCCGCCCTCAAAATAGCAGCATTAATATTATTGAAAAGGAGGAAGAAAAAAATGAGTAAAAAGCGCCTGGATTGTCGGGGAATGGACTGCCCTCAGCCTGTTGTCGAGACCAAACAGGCACTGGAAGAGTGTTCTTCTTTAGATGTTGTTCTGGATAATGAAACCGCGGCTAGAAATGTTTCGCGTATAGCGGAAAATTCTAATTTTGAGGTGAAAAAGGAGTTCAAGGAAGAGGAGATCATACTGCATATAAGCGAAAGCGATGTTGAGGCGAAAAAAGAGGAAAAGAAAACGAAAACAGCTCAAACTGCATCCCGCTTCGAGGGAGAGGTCCGGCCGGCTGCCAATTACTTTATTACCACTTCCCGATTGGGTGAGGGGCCAGAAGAGCTGGGGGAAAAATTGGCTTAAAAATTAATTATATTCAGCTCCGGGCCCCGGGAGCAATAAAAAGGGATTCTTTAAAAAATTGGTTGGAGAACATTCGGTTTTTTGGAAAAAACCATCTTTTATTTTTTCTGGGTGATATCATCCCTGCATTTTGGACAACCTCGATATTTATTCTTCTTCCAGGTCCAAAAAGCACCCATTTCCATGGGATAACCCCAGCAGCCACAATCACAATCATGGTCTTTATCTGCCTGGCGTTCACACCATTCCAGGGTGAAATTATAATCCAGACTTATATACGAATTAAGCATTTCTTCGATATTTTCCCTGCTGCTTTCCGGAAGCCAGCTTTTTATCATCAGTACTTTAGCTTCCCGGACCGCTTTTTCCCGGTCACTAAAGTCCCCCCTGGTTTCACCGCCAGCCTTGAGTATATAACCCTCTTTATTTTTATTAATACGCAGCAGTTCTCCGGTTTTTAATCTTCCAACTTCAATTTCCATGTTATTACCTCCCGCGTAATGCGTCAGAAAATATACTATAATTTATACATCAACCGGCAGTCTGTATTCCATTTTTACAAATAATTTATTTAACAGTATAGAACTAATCACCACCAGCGGCAGAGATAAACCAATCCTCAGCAGAGTAAATTCCAGGCCAATTATTGAGGCTTCCATGATGCTCATCGGTATCATTACCAGCGAGGCAGCGGTGATATAGGTGAAAATTGAACTGTAATCAGCACCCTTGTTGTAAAGGGAATTAGCCACGGGGAAAGCGACAAATGTTCCTCCGACTGTAGTTGCTGCCAGCAGGATAGCATATATATACCGGCGAACGCCGGAAGCTGCACCAAAACTATTTTCCACTTTTTCCCGGCTGATCCAGACTTCAAACAGACCGATAATGACAAAAGCGGGAGGAAGAATCAACAGCATATCACGGGCGAAAATTATAAAATTATCTGTCATAACCTGGCCCAATTCAAAATTGATCACCTGAGAGATCAGTAAAAACAGAATAAACAACCCAAAGATACCGTAATTTCTTTTCTTTTCATCCATTACAATAATACCTCCCCATAGTAAAGTCCCATGAGAAAAGTTAATATGATGGTGATAATCAGACTGGCGGCATTGCGGTAAATTGTACCTTTAATCCCCATATACTCTTTTTCCACTGGATAGGTTACTACCCCTACCATTTTTAAAGAGATCACGAAGCCGGCAATCACTGTGTAACTTACTCCCCGGGATAAAAGCACTCCAGCCAGGGGATAGGCTATAAATCCCGGCATCATTGTAATGGATCCCACAATGACTGCCAGCAGTCCGCCCAGCAATATATTTTCTCCTCCCAGATAAATTACGATGAAATCTTCAGCAAAAGCCATTATTATAGCAACAAAAACTAAAATCATAAGATAATTAGGTAAAATCTTAAGCAATTTTTTCGTTCCCCGGCGAATTCCCTGCCATGTTTTTTTGCGGCTAAAAATTAAAGAAATTATCAGTAATATAACCATTATAATATAAAGATATTCCATGAATAACCCCCCAATAAATTTTTCTCTTTTTATATAATTCAAAATTTTATAAGAAAGTCCTTGTGTTTTTTATGATCTTTCATTTCGCTTTATAATCCGTGATTTAATTGATTCATGGATGGATAGACATCAATCAGCCTAAAACTTGACAAAGATGTTAGGATAAACTATAATAATGCATGAAAGATAAAACCCCTAGGGGGTATACATTGGAGGTGCAATTAAATATGAATGATGAAAAAGAGATGAGAGATATAACATTTTCGGTGGAGGGGATGAGCTGTGCTGCCTGCGCTCAGCAGGTGGAAAAAACACTTGCCGGTGCAGAGGGTATAGCTGAAGCCAGTGTGAATATCAACAATGAAAAGGGCACTGTGCAATATGATCCTGATATAATAAATTATGGGACGCTTGAAGAGCTGGTCGAGCAGAGCGGATACAGCATAAAAAAGGAGAAGCAGGAACTGCCAATAAATGGTATGACCTGTGCTTCCTGTGCTCAGGCTGTGGAGAAAAATCTGGCCGGACTGGAAGGTGTGCTGGAGGTCAATGTGAATCTGGCCACTGAGAAAGCCAGCATAGAATATCTGCCCAATGTTGTGAGTGAACGCAGCTTTATCAGTGCTGTTAAGGAAGCGGGATATGAGGTTGATCTCGGCAGCCAGGAAGAGGGCGAGAATGAAAAGACAAGAGAAGAGATAGAGATGAAAAAATCCAGGCGCAAACTGATTTATGCATTTGTTTTTACCATTCCGGTATTTATTCTCATGTTTGGCTCTATTTTCGGTCTGACACTGCCTATAGAGCAAAATATTCAGGGGCTTATTGAGGCTGCACTGGCCTTTCCCGTAGTTTTCATTCTCGGTTATAAAACTCACAAAGGTGCTATAAATTCTATTCGCCACGGTGGAGCCAATATGGACGTTCTGATAACCATGGGTACATTTGCCGCCTATGGTTACGGTCTATCAGCCTTCATATTCGATGTCGATAGGTTCTTCGGGCTGGCAGCCGGTATTATGGCCTTCCATCTGCTGGGGAGATTTTTGGAAACCAAAGCAAAAGGCAGGGCCTCTCAGGCCATCAAAAAGCTGCTGGAACTGGAAGCTGATACTGCCAGGCTTATAGTCGACGGAGAAGAAATGGAAGTGCCGGTGGAAAAGGTAAATGTAGATGATGTGATGATGATAAAACCCGGTGAAAAAATTCCCACAGACGGTGAAGTGATTGAAGGGCGAAGTGCAGTGGATGAATCTATGGCCACAGGTGAATCGATGCCCGTAGAAAAGGAAGATGGTGACGAGGTTATCGGGGGTACGATCAATAAACAGGGGGCCCTAAAGGTTAAGGCCACCAGGGTTGGGGAAGATACTTTCCTCTCGCAGGTCATAAAAATGGTAGAGGAAGCTCAGGGTTCGAAGGTTCCAATCCAGGCTTTTGCCGATAAGGTGACTTCCTATTTTGTTCCCACTGTGATTGGGCTTGCCGCCCTTACATTCATACTCTGGCTTGTAGTCGGAGGTACGGCCGCTGCCACCACTGCCGTATTTGCCAGCATCGCTGTACTGGTTATAGCCTGTCCCTGTGCTCTGGGCCTGGCCACTCCTACAGCCCTCATGGTTGGAACTGGCAAGGGAGCTGAAAATGGTGTGCTGATAAGAGATGGGGAAGCAGTGCAGACTATGAAAGATATTACAGCTATAGTGCTCGATAAGACGGGGACTATTACTAAAGGGGAACCTGAAGTGACTGATGTTGTTCCTGCTGCCAATTACGATGAAAATGAGGTACTGCGCATTGCCGCCAGCGCCGAACAGTCATCAGAACATCCTCTGGGCGCAGCCATTCTCCAGGGAGCAGAAAAGAGAGGACTGGAACTTTTAGACATCGAAAACTTCAGCGCTGTTGTGGGGCGTGGTGTAAAAACTGACAGTGAGGAAGGGAAAATTTTAGTTGGTAATCAGAAGCTTATGAGAGAAAATGATATAGATATTGAACATCTCGAAGATGAGGTTGTATCTCTGGAGGAAGAGGGCAAGACAGCTATGCTGGTGGCCCTGGAAGGTGAAGCTGCAGGTATAATTGCTGTGGCTGACACCCTCAAAGAGGATTCCGAAAATGCCATTGCAGCCTTTAAAAACATGGGCCTGACAACTGTAATGATAACAGGGGATAATGAGCGTACTGCCCGTGCTATTGCCGACAAAGTCGGCATTGAAAGGGTCCTGGCTGAGGTCATGCCCGATGAGAAATCTTCAGAGATAAAGAAACTGCAGTCACAGGGTGAAAATGTAGCCATGGTCGGTGACGGGATAAATGATGCCCCTGCTTTAAAACAGGCCAATGTCGGAATCGCCATAGGTACCGGAACTGACATCGCCATCGAATCCTCTGATCTCACACTGGTCAGAGGAGAGCTGAGTGCTGTTGTTTCCGGACTCAAGCTTAGTAAATACACATTTTCCACCATCAAACAGAATCTCTTCTGGGCCTTCATATACAACACAGTAGCCATTCCGGTGGCTGCTCTGGGGCTTTTAAATCCCATTATAGCTGCCGGTGCCATGACGGTCAGTTCCATAAGTGTTATATTGAACTCCACCAGACTTAAAAATAAAGATCTGTCACTGGATGAAGAAGATTACGCTAAAGTCACGCCTGGAAAGGCTGAAGAAGCAGCCTGATCCATTCTCTGAAGCTTTCCAGGTGTTAATCATAGACTGAGTATGGATTTAATCGCCCTCTTAAATTTCGGAGGGCGATTAAATATTTAGTTCGCCTCGCAGAGGCAAAAATTATTGAACAGAAAATTAGCACTTCTAAATTGGCCAGAAAGCACTAACAGTGGGCAGAGATATTATGGGGACTATGGCGAATGCGCTGATTTTAGCCTGTGTGGGTGGCGCAATACCACTGATATTCCTGCTGATAGCTCAGGAGATGTCCCGGTTGAGGATTATCAACATGGATTTTTTGATTAGTTTCACCGTTCAATCATCGCCTGCAGCTTTTCCTCGATTTTAGAAGCTAAAGCAGGCTGTCGGTAGTTTGCCAGCATTTTTTCAACTTCTTTCTGGCTGTTGGCAAATTGATTCATTCTTCCTTCGTTGCCTTCACTTTCGAGATGAGATAGGGTATGAGGATGGGTAAGAAAACTGTCACCTGGCTCCACATTTGAGATGGCCTGCCGGGCGGAAGTTTCTTCTTTGCTCTCGATTTCCCGATGAATGTTTTTGATGCTCTTGATGATTTCTGTATCCTGAATCATTTTCCTGCTGGATATTCCCAGATAATTCTGGCAGGCACCAGCAGCAAACATAATGATATCGACACCTGCTGAAATTGCTGTCATCATATTCATCATCGATTCGGCCCCCGACTGTGAATCAAATTCATTGCTGTCCGTAAGTGCCCCGGCTGTAAGAGAGGGCAAATTATAGTAATCGGCTATTTGGGCGGTGGCAGCTATTATTTGCGCATAAAAACCGTTACCCACGGTTATACTGCCGGAGTTCATATCAGCAGCGGAAGAATAGGAGGAATAGATTACCGGGGTGCCGGAATTGATAAGCTGTACCAGCACAGCCCCGCTCAGGATTTCAGCGTTTTGCTGGATGAGCAGTCCTGTCCGCGTGGCTGGACCGCTGACTCCCGCCAGAATTTGTGCATAGACAGCAAGCGGCTGCCGGTTTTGTGACCAGTGCAGCAGAGTCTGCAGGGGAGTTTTATCAAAAGTGAGGGGACTGGAAGCACCCACCATTTTTAAAATATAATTGCCGGCTGCAAAGTTATCAGCACCAAAAACTTCTTTCCCCATCTGCAGGCAATCCCGAACGTCATTACCCGTACCGGTGCCCAGCAGTGGTTTGTCAGAATATTTTACAGCTGCATAAAACATGTCCTTATGTCTACTATCCTCAGGAATATCAGTCGGAGGAGTTATCTCCCCTCCATTTAGATGTATATGAGAATTCTGCTGATATAATTTTATGAATTTAAGGTAATCCTCATAATTAGAATATTTATCTTTACCCCGGTCCAGATTGAAGGGAGCGCTTAATGGCGGGCCCAGGATGGATTTATCGCCGCCTACTTTTACATTGTTATCGGTATTTCTGGCTTTTAGAGTAAAAGCTTCCGGTATTTGCTTAAGCGCTCTGGTAATCGCTGCTTCATCGAGAAAGACCCTGTTGCTTTCAGTTTTGATATCATTTTTCCGAAAAATATCAAGAGCTTTTTTATCATCAAATTTTACTCCGTCCTGTTCGAGAATTTCCACAGTCTGATTATGAATAAAATCAAGATCCTGTTCCGATAAAAGATTTTTCTGTAGTGCATTGTGATTTACCAAGTCATTTTTTAGGTTCATTTATTTAGCCTCATTTCTTTTTAGACTTTAGTAAGTCAATAGTATCATAGTTTTGGTTTTTATTGAAGGTTTGAAAACATAATATTTTGGATATCATATCTTATGATAAATGCAGGCGAAGTATAAAACTAATACGTGTATTACTTGTATTCAAAACTGCTTCGGAACAAAAAAGTGATGGGTTTTGCCCGGATTTACCGGAATAAGACGAAGAGGTCGGTGTTTTCAACCGCAGGGGAATAGGAGGGGGTCGGTAGGTTCAATTTTCAACCTACCGACCCCCTCCGTAATCTCTCTATTTCAAAAAGGGGAACTTAAATTAAGTTTGGCTAAATTACTTATTTTTGTAGAAGAATCTTTTTCATCGGCTTATATGGACAGGTGTGGGGCTATGTCAAAGTGTTCAGGTTTGTGTAAAAGAACTTCTGGAGCCGCTGGGTATGGAGAGAGAAGGGGTTGAATCTTTCATTGCCGGTATTAATCATATGGCCTGACTGCTCAAGCTTGAGCGAGAGGGAAAAAACCTCTATCCGGAAGTGAAAAAGAGAGCCAGAAAGCGGGAGGCTCCTCATGATGATATGATCAGGTATGAGATTATGAAACAATTCGGCTATTATGTGACAGAATCCAGCGAACATTTGGCCGAGTATCTACCCTATTTTATAAAAAGTACTCACCCGGAACTGATTGAGAAGTTTAATATCCCTCTGGATGAATATCCCCGCCGCTGTCAGGAGCAAATTGCTGAATGGGAGGAAAGGCGGGAGGAGCTGGTCAATGACAGTGATATAGAGCATGAGAAAACACACGAATACGCCTCCTATATAATTAAAGCCATAGAGACAGATGATCCCATACGTATTGGAGGCAATCTGCTGAACAGGGGGCTAAAGAAGAAATTATTCTGCCGGATATTCATCTCGGAGAGGAAACTGAGCTGTGGCTTGACCTTAGGTTCCAGCGACGGGAGCCCACAATGTGGTCTAAAGCCGGGAAAGTACTGGTCCAGCGCCAGCTTCAGCTGAAAGATATCAATTCTGAAGATTGTCAGGAGTTTAAAATTCAGATCGAAGGGAAACAGAGAAAACCGGCAGGCGGACTTCCACTGCAGTCAGCCCCGCCTTTTGATGTGCAGGAAAAAGAAGAAGAACTCGTTTTTGAAAATGTTGATAGGCAAATTGGTTTTGACCGAATGTCGGGTAAACTGCGTAATTACAGCCATCAAGGCCGAAAGCTGCTGCATTCCGGCCCCAGAATCAATCTCTGGCGTGTACCCGTTGATAATGACAAAAGCCAGGTAACGCGTGATTATGCCCGGGAATGGCGCAATCAGAGGATTCACCGTCTGCAGCGCACTGAGGAAGTCCATCTGCAGCTGATTTCTCAGGAACGGGGGCTGGGCTCTACCAGCTGTGGACCCGAGCTGCAGGATAAATATGAACTGGAATTATCAGAATTCCAGTTTTCTTTGCGATTAACTCCGCAATAAAATATGGTTCTTCTTATCGGTTGATAGATATCGTATAAAATTGCTATCATTACAATATAACTGAATAAGCTTTTTTGATACACCTATTTACCGACTGAACGCAGGAAAGATCTTTAATTTGTGATTTTGTGCTGAGGAAATTTATTGGAGGTTAAAGATGCTCACCATCAAATGCGCAGACTGCAAAACCAAGATCATGAAATATAAAAAGATAGGCAGAGGAAAAGTTTTGCGCTGCTATAGAGATAGAATAACCAGATTGTACGATTACAAAGTTGAAGGGGATGAATTGAAGTGTGGAAATTGTGGCAATGTGATAGGGGATATTGAGAAAAAACAGGTGGATATGAACCAGCATTCATTCACCTACAGCGGCCACAAAGAGAAAAAATAAATCAACAAAACTTTAACAGGATCAGCATTATAAGTTTTAGGGGGAAAAGTATGAGAGCGGTAGATATTATAGCTGATTATAAAAAGAAAAAGTATTTATATGAGCGGCTTACTGAAGCTGCGGATGAATTTATCGAAGAAATACTGGAGAACGATACCGATATCAATATTCATTCTATAAGAGCCCGGACTAAATCCGTTGAGAGTCTGGCGGAGAAAGTTAGAAGGCCGGGTAAAGATTATGAAAGTCTTGCGGAAATAAAAGATCTCACCGCTGTAAGGGTTGTTACGTATTTTGCCGATGAAATTGATGAGGTGGGGGTAGTTCTGGAAAATAATCTTGATATCGATCCCAGGCATTCTATCGATAAACGAAAGAGCTTCGATTATCAGGAATTCGGTTACAGTTCACTGCATAAAGTCGCCAGATTCAGACCAGATAAACATCCTGCCAGCTTGCAGGATGAATTATCCGATCTTTTTTTTGAAATTCAAATCCGTACCATTCTTCAGCACGCCTGGGCGGAGATAGAACATGACCTGGGATATAAGTACAAAGAGGAAATTCCTGATTCGATCAATCGCCGCTTTGCCCGGCTTTCTGCTCTGCTGGAAGTTGCTGATGATGAATTTATTAGTTTGAGAGATGACCTGGAAAAATATGAAGATAAAATCCAACAGCAGATAAAAGCTCAGCCGGAGGATGTCGATATAAATAAGCTCACTCTGGAACAATTTATGAAGATCGATGAAGTTATGAAAGATTTGATCGCCTATATAGATGAATGGTCACAAAATCTCCCCCGAAAAACAACCGGCAAGGATTTCTTTTTGGGTGAGGCGGTCAAGGGTATAAAACTTATCGGCATGTCCAATATTGCCGGGTTGAAGAAGATCATTCGCGAATACGAGCAGCTGGTCAAAGAGAGCTTTGATCTTGTTTTTGCTCGTGATAAGGAGCTGCCAGGCTGGTCACCCAGCATGATTTTATTCGCACTGATTTTGATCTATGGAGCGGTGAACTATGACCGGGACGATCTGCAAAATTTATATGCGGAGCTGGGATTCCGCCCGCGCGAAAATTTTGAGAAAAAAGTTATAAATAAGGCTGAAGACTTATTACAAATGTAAAAACTGAGGTGTATGCTCTTTACAGATTTCAAAATGTATAGGATATCTGCAGACTCAGCTGAGGACCTCTCAGATTGGATGTGGGATCTTCATCCAGAGAGGTACCCCCTACCTCCCAGCCTCCTCCTAGATCGTGAGTTAGAAGGTAACCAGCCGATAGCCCCAGGGCCAGGCTGTTTCTCAGATCATAATGGAGATTGGAATTGAGCTTGAGGGCCAAAAAGCTTTTTTCCATCGCAGCAGAACTGTGTTCCCCGTCATAAACTTCACCTAAAAATTCTTCAAATTCCCGAGGCTCGTCTGCTCTTAAATAAAGCTCCTTTTTTCCGGCCCCGATCATCGCCCCCAGAGCTGCATCCATATTTCCCTCGTCTCCGACTTTCTTTCCCCTTTCATAGGCCAGACCGCCATATTCTATGTTCAAACTGGCATGGTTATCTCCCGATCTGGAATCAACTGATCCCCTGCGATAAATCGTTCTCAACCGCTGACCTTCAATTCTGCCGACTACGGCCTCGAATCCATAGATGAAAATATTCCGACTCAGGGAGGGGAACCCTTCATCTTCCAGTGAATCATTGAGATCGGTTATGTTCATTCGCATAAATCCTCCGGATAAACCCGAGCTAACCCGCAGATTGAGCCCGGCCAGTCCTCTCTCCAGCATTTCCGGATCTGTTTCCAGAGCATCTGTCTCCGCACTCAGGTTTTCCGGCGTCCAGAACGCGATCAATGTTATGATGATTATTGCACTCAAGATGATGATAACTATTCTTTTCACTGTAATCCTCCTAATAGAAGCCTTTTTTTCTGTAAAGAAATACCAGCGCCGTAAAGGAGACCAATATGCTAATAATTATCACCGTCAGTTCTATCCTGATATCCCATAGATGCAGGGAGCCGGTCATGGCCCTCTCCTGAATTTGGAAGTAGTAGGTTGTGGGCAGTAAGGCAGCCAGAAAATTCATGAAGTCGGCTCCGGACATAGCGGCCAGCTGGGGAACTAAAATTAAAAGCATGTAAACCGGCAGTCCTATAGTGCCTGTAGACCTTTGATTGGGAGATAGCAGGCCCACCATCATCCCCACAAATATCGAAAATATGGAGATTAGAGCTGTGGCCAAAAATATGATTATTAAACTGTCCTTTTCCAGCCCTACTATTAAAGCCAGCAGCACGGTCACGATCAGAATCGATATATAGGTGAGAAGCCCTTTACCTATCAGGACTTCTCTGGCCCCTGCCGGCGAGAGAAGCAGTACTTCCAGCGTGTTTTTTTCTTTCTCTTCGGCGATCAGCATGGAGGGAACATACATCCCCATCATCACAACCAAAAATAAAAGCCCGAAATTGAGGGCGGCTCCGGCGGGCATATCCGGTATTAAATAAGTGAAGGACAGTGTCAGAAGAACCGGCAATAAAAACATCGTCATCAGATTTATATTCTTTTTTAAATCCTGGAATTCCTTGAGCAATATGGCGGATATAATTTTCAATCTGGAATTCATTTGAGCTCACTCCCGGTAATATCCACAAAAATTTCGGCCAGAGATGGTTCGCAGGAATGTATAGAAGCCAGCTTTCCCTCTTTTATCCATCTGGATATATCCTCGGCAGCACTATCTGAATTGATATCCATTCTTTTCTCCTGAAGATCGCCATTAATCCTGACCAGCACGTCGACCTGGCCTTCAGCGTGATTCAGTTTGAGCGAAGTGGGATGGTCAAGAGCAGATATACTGCCATCGTGCAGGAATGCAATTCTATCACTCAGTCGATCCACTTCTTCCATATCGTGAGAAGTAAGAAGTATGGTCAACCCTTCCTCGTTCAATTTTTCAAGCAGACGATGTATACTGGCAGCTGAAGCCGGATCCAGACCGGAGGTGGGTTCATCTAAAAAGAGCACCTCGGGCTCGTGCAGCAGCGATCTAACCAGAAGGATTTTCTGCTTCATCCCGCGTGATAGCTTTTTAACGGGAGTATCTATTTCGGACAGCATGCCCACAGCTTCCAGATACTTTTCCATGTTTTCAAAGTCTGCCTCGTAGAGCCGGCAGAAAAATTTGAGATTATTTCTGACAGTGAGCCGCTCATAAAGATTATTCTCTTCCGGCATGACCCCCATGCGGGGACGCAGAAAATTTCTGGAACTGAAAACATCTCTGCCCATAATTTTTACAATGCCTTCATCCGGTATCAGCTGACCGGTCAAAATTTTAATAGTGGAGGTTTTGCCCGCCCCGTTGGGACCTAAAAGCGAAAAAATTTCTCCTCTTTCTATGTTGAAGTCTATACCATTTAAAGCAATTTTTTGACCATAACTCTTTTTTAAATTTTCCACACTGATCAACTTTATCCCTCCTGCTAGATTACATTGTAACATATAATAGTTCTTATTTCCCTGGAAAAAAGAATTATTTTAGGTAAACCGGCAAAACATTTATTGAATTATAGCATTTTGTATGTTAATCTCTACTTATGAAGCAAACCAATTCCCGGGCAGTCATACAGGAGGTGCAAAAAATGACAGAAATTCTGCTGCTGATAATAATATTTATCCTGCTGGATGTCATCTAATTATGCTCAATGTACTGCAGACGAAAGTTTTCAGATTCTGCACATGTACATTGATGATTATCCTCCTGATTCTCCCCGGATTTTCTGCTGACCGGCTGCAGGCGGCAGACCCGGCTGAAGAAGCGATTCCTTCAGAATGGCAGGAAATCTCGAGAAGTCTGGCGGAGAATAACACTCGCTATGAGGTCACCGAAGCGATTATCTCCGGCCTGGATGAACTTATGCGCCGCGAGGACAGGAATAGAATAATGTTATATTTGAGTCTTCTGGAAGAATTTCAAAGAAGAGCTGAGAACGAACCGGAAAATTTCGAGCCAGAGAGAAACCTGCCTGATTTGCTGACCTTGCTGGCAGATTTTAGCCAGCATTATAACCCGGATGAGAAAAATGAAAATGACTTCAGACCGGCAGCAGAAAAAGAGCCTGCTGATCAGGATATTTATTCTCGGCTGGAAGAATTAAGCAGCGGAAACATAACTGCAGATTTTAATATAGCAGAACTCTATCTGGACCTGAAGAAAGAAAAATATCGTGAAAAGAGCAAAATTTTCAGGAGATTGGAAGTTCGGCAGGAGGATGAAGCGGCCAGAGCGTTTTTTGAGCTGGCTGAAGCGCTGACGGTTTATCTCGGTGATGAACAGGATGGGGAAGAGATACAGGATGAGAACATATCTGCTCTTTTTGGCTCGATACTGCAGGAGGAGATCAGAGACGACGTCAGTTCCCGGGAGATAAAAGACACCATGAAAGAACTTCTGGGCACTGCCGAGGATTTTGCAGAGCCTGATTCCAAAACAGAGGATGATATAAAAAGATTAAGGGAAAAAATCAGGTGATATTCATCAATTTTTTTGAAAGAGAACAGAGAAAGATGCCTCCGGGCAGGGAGGCTTTTATTATTTATGATCAGGGGAGAATGATATGATAGCAGAACAGACTATTATATTGAGACTGACACTAATTTTGATATTTTCGGGTTTGATAGGCTGGGAAAGAGAGCGGCTGGATAAGCCGGCCGGATTCCGCACCCATATTCTGGTGGGGGTGGGGTCGACAACTTTCATGATCGTTTCCTTCTCGATGGGCTATCTTTACCCGGATTTAATGCCTGATGTGGGCCGGATAGCTTCTCAGGTGGTAAGCGGTATAGGATTTCTGGGAGCAGGAACCATACTGAGGGAGGGTTTTTCTGTCCGCGGATTAACCACCGCCGCCAGTCTCTGGGTTACCTCGGCGATGGGGCTGGCTGTGGGGATAGGATTTTATATTATGGCGGCCTTCGGCACTCTGCTGGTATTTGTAACCCTCAATTACTTCAACCGGTGGGAGAAAAAGATTACTTCGCGCAGCGAAGAAAGACTTTATTGCCGAACGGATAAAACTTCCGCAGCTTATTGTGAGATAGCTGAAGTGATGGAAAAATTTGAAGTTGAGATAAAAAACATAGATATAGATGAGGACAAATTGTCCGGTGATACCCGGGCGGTTTTTCGCCTGGAAATTCCGGATGAGTCCGCCAGAGAGAAAATCAATCGCTCCCTGCTGAAAATTGAGGGAATTAAAGAAGTGGACTGGAGCAGTTAGAACGCCCAAACGCCTTTAAGCCTGCTACTTTTGTTTTTCTACTTTGAGATTCTCACCGTAAAATCCTATATGTTTATCTTCGTCCCAATCTGTGGAATCGTACATGATTTTATATTCTGTACCGGGATCGAGCTCAAATTCATTTCTCCAGATGCCATCACTGTCTTTTTTCAGGCTATAAGTTTTGTCGGCCGGATTCCATTCGTTCATATCACCGACCAGATGAACTTCTGAGGGCTGTTCGATGCCGACCTGATCCGGGTCAAATTCTATTTCAACCCCTTCTGTTTTTTCAGTTTCACTGACTTTATCGGATGAAAGGTCCAACCCTGACCTGATATCGGCGAAGGTAGCATCACCTATACCTTTAATGTTCTTTAATTCATCCAGTTCTGTAAAACCGTTATTCTGCTGGCGATAGGAGATGATTCTTTCGGCGGTGACCGGTCCGATTCCTCTGACCTCTATCAATTTTTTTCTGTCAGCACTGTTAAGATCTATCATGGATTCAGCCTCCAATTTATGTTGTAAATCTGAAATTTCTGAATGGAGATTATAAAATCCCTTCCAGTTTAGAACATAATAGCACATATTGATTTTAACTGCAAATCTGGCCCGATTTGAGATTTAGCAGGCAGGAAAAACGAACCCGGCTGAAGAATTTTTTTATATGGCCAGCTTAAGACGGGAGGATCCAGAATAACTTTCC
Organism: Halarsenatibacter silvermanii; assembly: GCF_900103135.1. Classification (NCBI taxonomy): domain Bacteria; kingdom Bacillati; phylum Bacillota; class Clostridia; order Halanaerobiales; family Halarsenatibacteraceae; genus Halarsenatibacter; species Halarsenatibacter silvermanii. The sequence continues at coordinate 44,958 of NZ_FNGO01000017.1, forward strand.
TGAAGAAAAATTTAAACAACCACTAACTCATCAAAGGGGGAACAAACTTTGTCGATACCAGTGGGAAGGAACAAGGCCGGAGAGCTGATCAGGGTATACGAAAATTCCCGGGGCGATTATAACGTGGAAGTTGGAGGTTCTAAGATCGAGGAAGTGGAAGAACAGGAAGCAGCTATCGACCGGGGCAAAATTATTATGCTGAGAAGTTTTATGCCCTCCATCGATGAAAAAAGGGCAAAAGAGCTTTTGCAGTCGGATGTTATCGTCGATTATAACTTTCGCACCGACCGTCCTTCGACCTATCGGGAGGACTGAAAGGGGTAAATTGTGGAATTCAAATATCTGGATTTTGATGAGGATATTTTTACAGCTGCGGCATCAGGTGAACCCAACCTGTATGTGACTGCCGATGATTGTTCTTCCAACCTCAATCCTGTCAGGAAAAAGCACAGAAAGCTGAAAGAACCTTTGAGCCGTGCGGGTGAATTCATGAATTTAAAAAGATTAAAAGATGTCGTTTTTGCCCGGGATGAGATAGTGCTCAGAGAGGAAAAACTTTCTGTGGTTTTATTTGAGCTTCTGACTGAAAAAGAAAAGTCTCGACTGGGCATCGAAAATTATAACGATATTATCGAGTTCTCAGCCCGGTTTCACAGGTTCTATCACGAATTGAATGAATATCAGGTCGAAGCAGTCGATATTACGGGACTTGATGCCTGGCAGGAGCAGAGACTAAATCTTTTTGAGAACCTGTTGGGCCGCTATGAGGAAAAATTGCAGGAAGAAAGTTATACCAGCCCCATAATTTTTCGGGATTTCGCCAACTTTTCAACAGCTGTCCTCGATGAATTTAAGCGGTTGGTTTTTTTAAACGTCATCTTTTTTACCCCTTTCGAGAAAAAAATGCTCAAAAAACTCGATAAAGAAATCCCTGTAAAAATTATACTTCAGCTTCCTGAAGAGGATTTTGAAGAAGATAAACTGCATTTTCAGGGGCTTAGCCTGCCTGAGACCTGGCCCGGCCGGCTGAATATCTATAAACTCGCTGAGGATAATTACCAGCTGATCAATTCTTTGAATCTGTCTAAACCGCAAATAAGCGAGATACTGTCGCCGGCGCTTGAGGATACGGATTATGACGGGATTCTATCTCCGGAGATTGTGGAGATGGAAAGAACAGATGAGTTTAATTCCTGTCGAATATATCGCTTTCTGGAGGCTCTTTATGAGCTGCTGGCCGCTTCTCCGCTGGCTGAAAAGCGGCTGTCCCTGCCGGAACTCTTTTCGGCTCTGAGCAGAGATCATTTCAGGCGTTATTTTGCTGTATCTTACGCTGCCCTGGAAAAAGTCAGAGAGTTTATTCGAGAGGATTTTGTTAATTTGAGCAAAGAGATGGCCCGCAGTGAGCTGGAGGAAGTTCTGTCGGTATTTGAGGAGCTGGAGGAATTGAAGGAACTTGAAAATATGCCGATGCTGGTGGATTACCTGGATGAACTGGATATGGGGATACTTTCCAGCCCCTATTTCAGCAATGATGTAGAGCAATTTTATGATGCTCTGCTGGAGCTGACTGCTCTGGAAGATATGCAGCTGGTGAGCTCCTGGACGGATTATTATACCGACCCGGCCCTGGGACTGCTGGACAGATTTCTGCAATATATAGAATTCAAATCGATAAAACCGGCTCTGCCCGAGGGAAAAAAAGAGATGAATATCGGGGAGTTGCTGGGGGCAGTCCAGAAGCACAGAGAGCATGTGGTCGTTATCAATGCCAGCCAGAACTGGCTTCCCTCCCCGCGGGGCAGAGATTTCCTGCTGACCGAAAATCAGCGCCGGCAGTCAGGTCTTCCCTGGGGTGAAAAGAGCCGGGCCAAACAGCGTTATCGCTTTTTCAGACATCTTCTGACGGCAGATGAGGCCGACGTCCTGGCGCTGGAGAATGAAGAGGAAAACCTCACTCCTGGAGCATTTTTGGAAGAGCTTAAGCTGGAATATGACCTGGAATATGCCGACCCGGCTGTCACCTCTGCCGATATTCCTCAAATTTATGAAAATATTCTATCCGGAAAGAAACAGGAGAAGGGAGGGTTTCTGCCGGAGATAGAAAACCAGCCGCAGAACGAGAAGGAACCGTCTTTGATGGCCCAGGATTTTCCCGGCCGGGGTCGTGATTACAATCTCAGTTTTTACAAATATAAGACGCTCAAGAACTGCTTTTTTCAATTTTTCTGCCAGCATATACTCAAAATTCCCGAGGAATTTGCCGGGGTCGACGTCGAGATCTCCCCCAAAACTTACGGCAGCATGGTTCATATTATGGCCGAGGAAATAATGCGGGAATGGAAAAGCGGCGGCGAGCTGGATGTCTCGGAGGATAAAATAAGGATGGTGGTCGAGGATATTATGGACGATTTTTCCCTGAAAATGGATCACCGTTTCCAGCCCTACTACGATAAAGTGGTCAGGGACGATTTGATAGAATCGCTGCAGGAATTTTTCAATTCCCCCGAGTCGCCCCTGGCCGAAAAAGAGGAGTTCGACCAGGTCGAGATTGAGCGTTCCGTTTCTGATAAGGGCCGACCTTTTCTGGAGACTGAGCCTGTGAATTTTTATCTCTCCGGGCGGGTTGATCTCCTCCTGCGGAAGGATGATCGGGGATTTTTGATAGATTTCAAGACCGGCGGCTGTGAACTCGAGCAGCTCGATTTTTATGAGCTGCTTTTGAAAGGGGCTGCAGTACCGGGAGAAAATTTTATGCTGGAAAAATATTTCTATCAGATAGTTGACAGGAGATTCATCAAAGCTCAGCCGAAGAGCAGGGATGAGTTTCCTCAAAAACTTCAGCAGTTACTGCAGAAATTTGTATCGGGAGGCGAATACACCAAAAATCAGACCTCCCAGTGTTATGACTGCAGATACCGGAATATATGCAGGGCGGTGAGCTGATCATGAAAAAGGTTCTCAAGGCCGGAGCAGGCACCGGCAAAACTTTCCGGCTTTCACTGGAATATATAGGAGGATTGCTCTCCGGACAGGATTTCAACGAGATAGTCGTTCTAACCTTTACCAGAAAAGCGACGGCTGAAGCCAGGACAAGAATAATTTCTCACCTCAATGAGCTGATCGAGGAAGGAAAAAATTCGGTGGTCTGGCAGGAATTAAATGACATTTTTGCTGACAGGGTGACTTTTGACAGGCAGCGTCTGGCTGAATGCAGACGCCAGATGCTTTTGAATAAAGATGCTGTGCAGATATATACCATTGATAGTTTTACCAACCAGCTTTTTAAAGAGATGGTGGCTCCTTATCTGGGCATATATGATTACGAAATAATAGAATCTCAGGAGAACAGAGCCATAATAGAAGAAACTTTCAGAAGGCTGCTGCAGAACAGCGAGGATTTCAATCTGCTTCAGCGCGTTCTGAGCATGAGGGTGGGAAGATCATTTTCTAAACCCTTCAACTTTATCCGCAGTATAATAGAGGAGAGATGGAAATATCTTCTGGCTGACCATGAAAGGCGCGGGAAATATGAGAATACCGATTATCTGACATCTCTGAAAAAAGTTGTGGATCTGCTGGCTGATATAGCTGACCGCAAGGATAAGACCATGGATGAAAGCTGGTTTATCAAAGATTTCAGAGATTTTGGTCGGGACTTTCAAAAGCTGAGAGAGCAGCCGGCAGGAGATGAGCGGCTAAAAAAATATATATACAAGTTCCGCGAGCTGATATTGAAAAAAGATAGGACGCTCTGGAACGGTCAAAAAACCAGGGGAAAAGATTTCGTCTGCGCCCGGGAGGAGCTGCAGTTATTTTATGAGGAATTCAGAGTGAAATTGGCCCGGGAGGTTTTCAACAGGGAGATACGCACTCTGGAGAGCGGCCTTTTTGAGCTGGCCGATAAAGTATTTGCGGTTTACGATCGGCTCAAGAAAAGAAAACAGAAATTTACCTACAGTGATATCAGCAATTCCGTTTATAGATATTTGATAAGAGGTCAGCTGCCCGAAACAGAGACCAATCTCAAAGATCTGCTGGAAAAAGTTACGGGCAGCGAGGTGAGTTCGCTTTTTATAGATGAATTTCAGGATACCAGCGTTCTGCAGTGGAGAATTATCGAACCCTTTGTCGACGACAGGAGAAATTTCATCGCGGTAGGAGATGCAAAACAGTCCATATACCAGTGGCGCGGGGGCGAAAAAGAACTATTCGTTCGGCTGCCTGAATTTATCTCCAGCTCTGTGGAGGATTTACCAGTCTGCTATAGAAGCGATAGAGAGATAGTCGATTTCCTCAATGAGTTCTTTACCGATCTCCATCAGAACTGGGATTACAGCCGGGTTTCTCACCATGATGATGCTGATCGCGGCATGGTAGAAGTTCTTCTGGGGGGGAGCGGAGCTGAGATTGACGAGGAGAGCAAAAAGTTTTCTTCTTACAGCGAGGAAAAGCAGGAGAATATAAAAGCTCAAAACCGGGAGCTCACAAAAGATATGCCCCGGGATATCGCCGGCAGACTGGCCGATTTTGAGAATTATGCCGGGACAGCCGTCCTGGCCAGGACCAATAAACAGCTTTATGAGATAGCTGAACATCTGGAAGAACTCGGTGTTCCTCATGTGCTGCACCAAAAGCGGGAGCTGGCGGAACACCAGGCTATATGGCCGATCTTTCAGCTGCTGAAATTTTTATGGCAGGAGGATTATCATAATCTGCTCAATTTTCTGCGCAGCGACCTGATCGGTATAACCCATGAGGACTTAAAGGTTCTGATGAATAATTTTGAATCGATCAGGGGATTTTTCGCGGGAAGAGAGGACCTAAAAGACCATGAGATAGATGAGAACATACTTGAGCTGCTTGAATGGACAGCCGAACTCAAATCTGCAGATTATCAGGAGCTTGTCTACAGGATTATTTCAGAGAGCGGAGTTTTTAAACTTTACAGCGGGGAAAGATCAGCCCTGAAAAATCTTTTCCGGCTTTACAGCCTGATGATGAAGGTTGAATCGCTTTCGGAATTCATGGAGATTTATGAGGAAAAAAAAGGTTCGGGTGAATTTCAGGAAGCCATAGTTCAGCATGAGGAGGCGGTCGATCTTTTGACAATTCACAGATCGAAGGGGCTTTCCTTCCACACCGAATTTTTCTACTGGAAGCCGAATTCCGGACAGGGCGGAAAGAGGGAGGAAGAGCTGGAATTTTACCTGAAATTTCAGCCTGATTATCAAAAAATTGACAGCTATCTTCTCACAACCAGCCGCTACAGCGATGTGATCGAGCTTCTCGATTACGATTTTGAAGAGGAGCGAAATCAAAAGGAACTGGTCGAGGAGATAAATAATGTTTATGTAGCAATGAGCAGGGCCGGCAAAAATCTATTTATCTGGATCGACGTTCCAGCTCAGATTATGCCGGGAGAAATTTCAGCCTGGGAGAACAGCAGCGATAGATACAGGTTTTATGAGGATGCCTTAAGTGATGCCTGTTCCGTCAGAAGTCTCTCGGAGCTTATAAAGGGTAAGAGAATGGGAGAATTTGTCCCGCCGCAGGGTGCTGATAAAGAGGACAGCCCTGTTCAGGAGCAGAATTTGGATGATCTGGCTGAGTTTTTTCGTGCCGGGGGGCTGAGCGGGAAGAAGATCCCGGCCGGAAGTTTTGCAGCCAAAAAGCAGGATATCGATCTGGATTTAAGCCGCGAAAAAGAGAGGTTGATGGGCCTTGCAGTCCATTATTATCTTGAGAACATTAAATACGGTTCTGCTGAGGAAAAGAGGCGGGGCCGCCGGCTGGTGGCCGCTCGTTATGGGAATATACTGGGGGATGAACTGATCGAGGAGGTATTCAGCCGGGCTGAGTCTTTCATAAAAGATTATCCTCAATATCTCTCTGAAAGATGGGAGGTTTTTACCGAGTACGAGCCGGTAAGCGGGGAGGACGATCTGACCGGGACGAAAAAGGGCGCCAGAATTGACAGAGTTCTGCTCGATCGCGACGAGAAAGAAATAATTATTCTGGATTTTAAAACAGGACTCGAGAGAAGCGAAGAACAGCTGCAGAAATATCGGAACCTGATCGCAGAAGAAGCCGGTGAGGATTATTCCATAAAGGCTGAATTTGTGCAAATTTAAGCGGGTTTTTAAAATCGGGAAAGGTGAAATAAATGCTGGATTTCATTCTTTTTTTGATGCTCATGATGCTTGTTCTGCTGGTATTTATACTGATTTCCTTTGGTAACATCCGGGGGAAATTAAAACAGGACAGCGATTTTGCCGGCGGAAGAGGGACACCCACCAGACCCTATCTTATAAAGGATGTCGGCCAGCTGGACAGAGTCAGGGATCACCTGGAAAGTCACTTTCGGCTGATCTCCAGCATAGATTTGAAACGTTACTGCAGGCTGAGGGAATTCAGCGGAGGCTGGCAGCCTCTGGGCAGCGAAGAAGAAAAATTTGCCGGTACTCTTGACGGGCAGAATTATACCATAAAGAATATTTATATCGAGAGGCCGGAGGGCAGGCTGCTGGGACTTTTCGGCTGCACGGATGAATCGGCCCTCATTAAAGACCTCAACCTCGAGGGCTGCCGGGTCGAAGGCAGTTCGCAGGTCGGCGGGCTTGCAGGAAAAAACTGCGGAATTATAACCGGATGCTGCTGTCAGGGCGATGTGCTGGCTGAAGAAGAATCAGGAGGGCTGGTGGGGCTTAACAGCGGGAAAATTACCGACTGTGAATTTTTGCCCGTCAGTTCGAACGAGTCCGTGCAGGAAATGATCGGTCTGGAGATAGAAAACTGCTGATGAACAAAATACATTATATAGAATGAAAGTCATAGAATGAAAGGAATTTGTCGGGGGGTTTAGCCGTGGAGGAGATCAAAAGACAGTGCACCTATTATGAACTGCTGCTATCGGGCTTGAAAGCTTCTCTGCCAGTAGGGATAGGTTATCTGCCCATCGCTTTGACCTTTGGAGTGATAGCAAGCTCACAGGGACTGCCGCTCGTCGTAATTGTCGCTATGTCGGCCTTTGTTTATGCCGGGGCCAGTCAATTTGTTGCCCTGAATGTCATAGCCGCAGGGGCCGGTCCGGCCGGGCTAATTTTAACCACCTTCTTTGTAAACCTGCGCCATCTTTTGATGACCGCTACTACCTCGGAGAAGTTCAGAGGCGAGAGCAAAGGATGGCTGGCTTTTGTCTCCTATGGAATAACAGATGAGGTCTTTTCTTTGATTGCTACCGACAGCCGCAGAAGGCTATCTCGCCCATATGCCCTGGGAGTTATCTCTCTGCCTTATCTGGCCTGGGTAGGGGGTTCGGCTGCAGGAGCGGTGATGGGAGGAGTCATCCCGGCCGTTCTGGAAGCCAGCATGGAAATAGCTTTATATGCCATGTTTATCGGGCTTTTAGTTCCGGAGGTAAAAAATTCGCGATCAAAATTGAACGTGGCTTTTATAGCTCTGGGTCTGAGTTCTATTTTCCACTGGCTGCCTCTTCTGGACCTCTCCGAAGGCTGGACCATAACCCTGACCACTCTGATAGCCGCTTTATTCGGCGCTTTTTTCCTGGGAGAGGAGGGAACAACTTATGAGTCAGACTGAGCTTTTGGTGGCGGTGGCCGGCATGGCCCTGGTCACCTATATACCGCGCATGCTGCCCATGGTGACACTCACCGATCTTGACCTGTCTCCTTTCTGGCGCCGATTTCTTCATTATATCCCTGCCGCGGCATTGAGCGCTCTTTTATTCCCGGGAATACTTGAGGCAACCGGATCTCCGCCGGTGGCAGCAGCCGGAGGAATTTCCGCTCTGATCCTGGCCTTGAAAAATTTTGGGCTGCTCGCGGTAGTCCTGATATCTATATTGACTGTCTTCTCGCTGCAGATGTTATTTCTTTAAAATTATCTCAAAAATGCAATTTTGCGGAGGCGTGTTTTTATGGCAATATGGAATGAAGAGACTCTGAGCGAGTTCAATGAACTTCTGGGATCTGATCGCCCTACCCCGGGTGGAGGAGCTGCCGGGGCACTGGTGGCCAGCGTCAGCTCGGCCCTTTTGATGATGGTCACCGCCCTTACTGATGACGAAAGCGGAGAAATCGACGAGATCGAGGAAGAACTGGCTCTTTTTCGCGAAGAGGCTTATGGATTGATGGAGGAGGATTGTCTTGGGTTTAGAGAGGTGATCAAAGCCTACCGACTGCCTGATGACAGCTCAAAAGCTGCTGAGAATAAAAAAGAGAGGATAGAACAGGCTTTAAAAGAGGCCAGCCTGCCCCCTGAAAAGCTGATGGAGCTTTCCCTGAATATTCTCAAGTCTGCTCTGGATGTGGCCAGAAAAGGCAATAAAAATGCCTGGACCGAGGTCGGGATCGCCGGGCTTTTCGCTTTTGCTGCCGCCCGATCTTCATACTACAATATACTCATCAACGTCTGTTCCATAGATGATGAAAAGTTCAACCGGGAAAAGGTTAAATTAGCCGAAGATATGATGGAAAAAGCCAGAAAACTGAGAGATGAACTCGATGAATATCTGCACCAGGAATTAATTGACTGTCAGCACCTTTAATCTTATCGGAACCGGACAGCCCTATAATTCGTCCTATTATTTCACCAGAAAATACAGACAATTAAAGCAGTTAGGAAAAAGGCGAGAGCTATTGACAGGAGGGCGGGGAATTGTTATGATATTAAGCGTGCTGAGA